>NZ_JMQR01000001.1:0-137365 GCF_000698025.1 Brevundimonas sp. EAKA
CCCCCGGCGCGCGCGCCGCCGCGTCCGCCGTCCACCGCACCGCCCCACGCCTGAACCAGACCCAAAGCCCGCGCCGGCCCTTCGCCCGCGCGCCCTTCTCGTTCTGACTTCAGGATCACCATGTCTCTCAAGACCACTGCGGCGCCCTGCGCCCTGCTGCTCGCCGCCCTGGCCGGCCCAGCCTTCGCTCAGCAGCCCGCCACGCCGCCTTCAGAGCCGACCGTGCTGGACAGCGTCATTGTCACCGCCCGCCGCAACGCCGACGACCCCGCCGTTGTCGCCGAGGCGCGGGCACGCCTGTCGCGCACGCCCGGCGCGGTCGCCGTCGTCTCGGCCGAATCCTACGCTGATCGCTACGCGCCCAATCTGGCCGACGTTCTGCGCGACGCCCCCGGCGTCTATGCCCAGAAGAAGTGGGGCGGCGACATCCGTCTGTCGATCCGCGGCTCGGGCATAGGCAACTCCAGCCACAATCGCGGCACCCTGCTGGCCCAGGACGGCGTGCCGTTCAACGAGGCCGACGGCTTCGGCGACTTCCAGCTGATCGACCCGCTGATCGCCCGCTATACCGAGGTCTACAAGGGCGGCAACGCCCTGCGCTTCGGCGGCGCCCTGCTGGGCGGGGCGATCAATCTGGTGACGCCGACTGGCCGCACGGCGGCGTCGAACCTGAACCTGCGTCTGGACGGCGGCTCTTATGGCACGGTGCGCGCCCATGCCGAGGTCGCGGGCGTGCGCGGCGACTGGGACGGCTTCGCCGCCGTCACCGGCCAGAGCGTGGACGGCTGGCGTCAGCAGAGCGAGGGCAAGTCCCTGCACCTGTCCGCCAACATCGGCCGTAGCTTCGGTCAGGACCGCGAGGTGCGCCTGCTCGTCTCGGGCGGCGACATCCACCAGGAAATCCCCGGCAGCGTCAGCCTGAACGACGCCCTGACCCAGCCGGAGAAGGCCAACCTGGGCAATCTCAGCCTGAATTATCAGCGCAATATGCAGTCGATCCGCACGACGGTGCAGACGCACTGGCGGCTGGACCAATCCACCGTGTTCGAGGGCGCCGTCTATGGAACCTGGAAGGATCTGGACCACCCGATCTTCCAGGTCATCGACCAGGAAAGCCGCAACTACGGCGCCTTCGGCCGGTTCGACTGGCAGGGTCAGGTCGCCGGCCTGCGCGCCGACGCCTTCTACGGCGCCTGGTACCGCCAGGGCGATCTGGACGCCAAACAGTGGGCCAATCTGGCCGGCCAGCAGAACGGTCTGCGCGCCCGCAGCTTCCAGAACGGCAAGGGGCTGGACGTCTTCGGCGAGGGGCGGCTGTTCGTCACCGACCGCCTCGCCCTGGTCGCCGGGGGAACCTGGGGCCGCGCAGAACGCGACTATCAAAGCTATGTGGTCCCCGGCGTCGCCGGCACGATCGACCTGAGCGTCGATAAGACGTTTGACTGGTTCGCGCCCCGCGCCGGCCTGTTGTGGGAAAGCGAGGAAGGCGATCAGGTGTTCGCCAATGTCACCCGCTCGGTCGAACCGCCCAACTTCTCGGCCCTGTCGCCGACGGCCGACGGCTATCAGCCCCTGGTTCCGCAGGAGGCCGTCACCTGGGAAATCGGCACGCGCGGTCGCCGCGGCCCCGTGACCTGGGACGTCACCGCCTATCGCGCCGAACTGGACCACGAACTGCTGAACTTCCTGCCTAATGTGACGGGGCTTCCCGCCACATTCAACGCCGGACCGACCGTTCACCAGGGGATCGAAGCGGGGCTGGATTGGCGGATCGCGCCGCAATGGCGGCTCCGCCAGACCTACGCCTTCTCGGACTTCTTCTTCGACGGAGACAAGGTCTACGGCGACAATGACCTGCCGGTCGTGCCGCCTCATCTGTACCGGGCCGAGCTGAGGTATGATCACCCGGCCGGCTGGTTCGTGGCGCCCAGCTTGGAATGGTCGATGGCCGATTCCTGGGTCGACTACGCCAATACGCCGACCCTGAAGTCGCCCGCCTATACGGTGGCGAACCTGAACATGGGCTGGACCGTGCGGGACGGACTGACCGTCTTCGCCGACGTACGCAACCTGTTCGACGAGGCCTATGTCTCGAACTTCAGCGCCGTCACCGACGCCAGCCTGGCCAGCGTCTCGACCGCCGTCTTCTTCCCCGGCGAGGGCCGCTCGGCCTATGTCGGCGTGAGGATGAGCTACTGATGGCCGGCAAGGCCGCAACCTCGGCGCCGGACGATCTGTCCGGCGCCTACCGGGCCGTCTGGCGCTGGCATTTCTACGCCGGCGTCTTCGTCATGCCCATGCTGATGCTGCTGGCCCTGACCGGCGGCCTTTATCTGTTCAAGGACGAGATCGACGGCGCCCTCTATCGCGACATGATCCGCGTGCCGGCGGTTCAGTCCCAAGCAGGTCAGGCCCAGGCAGCCCCAGAAACATGGCTGACGTCGGCGGTCCAGGCCGCCGGCGGCGGCCGGGTCGCCAATCTGGTCCTGCCCGCCCGGCCGGACCAGGCCGTCCGCCTGCGGGTGGATCGGCCCGACGGGGTGCAGAAGACGGTCTTCGTCGATCCGCACACAGGCCGCGCCACCGGCGTGATTCCCGCCGGCGGTTTCATGGAGCTGGTCAAGAAGACCCACAGCCTGACCCTGCTGGGTCGGCCGTTCAACGTCCTGGTGGAGATCGTGGCGGGCTGGACCATCATCCTGTTCGCCACCGGCCTCTATCTGTGGTGGCCGCGTGGGCGGGCCGTCGCCACCGTCTCGCTCCGAACGACCGATGCCCGACATCGCCCCTTCTGGCGCGACCTGCACGCCCTGACCGGCGTCTATGTCGGCGGGGTCGTGCTGTTCCTGGCGGTCACCGGCATGCCCTGGTCGGCCTTCTGGGGCGCTACGGTCATGGACGTTGTCAAATCCAGCGGCCTGGGCCGCCCCCCGGCCCCCGTCGCCGGGGCCTGGCAAAGGGCCGAACATCATGACCAGCCGCTCGGCGCCGGATGGACCCTGGAGGGCATGGTCATGGCCCACGATCATGCGGGCCACGGCGCCCTGGGTCGGGTGCTGAAGACAGCCGACGACGCGGGTCTCGCCCGCCCCTACGCCGTCTCCATTCCCGCCGCCCCGGGCACGGCCTATACGATCACGACCCAGGCCCGCCGGGTCCAGGACAGCCGTTCCCTGTATGTGGACGCCGCCTCGGGCCATGTGCTGGCCGACCTCGGCTACGACCAGTTCGGCGCGGGCGCCAAGGCGATCGAATGGGGCGTCTACACCCACCAGGGCACACAGTACGGCCAGGTGAACCGGATCGTCATGCTGCTGGGCTGTATCGGCGTCTGGCTGCTGGCGATCAGCGGTCTGGTCATGTGGTGGAAACGCCGCCCGCCGAACCTGTCGCGGCTTCGCCTGGGCGGCCCGCCCGCCCCGCCGGGACCGCGCGTCCGCGCCGCCGTGCTGGGCATCGTCCTGCCCCTCGCCCTCCTCTATCCCCTGACGGGCCTGAGCCTGGTCTTCGCCGTATTGCTCGATCGAGCCGTGCGGCCGATGATCCGGCGCAGTCCCGCCGTTTCCTGAAAGAACGACGCCATGAAGACCCATCTATCCCTCGCCGCCATCGCCCTCGCACTGGCGGCCTGCAACCCGCCGCAAGAGGCCAAGACGGCGCCGGAGTCGCCCACAGCCACGGCGGCCGTGACCGCCGCCAACGCCTGGTGCCGGCCTTCGCCGAACGGGGCCAAGGCCGGCGGCTGCTACGTCACCCTGACCGCGACCACCGACGACCGACTGACCGGCGGCGCCACACCCCGCGCCGGCGAGCTTCAGGTCCACGAGATGAAGACCGAGAACGGCATGATGAAGATGGCGCAGTTGACCGAAGGCCTGCCGCTACCGGCCGGTCAGGCGGTCGGTCTGGCGCCCGGCGGCAATCATCTGATGCTGATCGGCCTGACCGCCCCCCTGGTCGCCGGCGAGACCGTGCCCCTGACCCTGAAGTTCGCCTCGGCGCCCGAGGTGACGGTGCAGGCGGCGGTGCGCCAACCCGCAATGGCGGCCATGGCGGGCATGGATCACGGCGCGCACTGACGCCTTTTGAAGCGCGAGCCTGACAAACCGGTTTGAACCGGCTAAAGGCTCGCGCCTCACGAGGAATACCATGGCCCTTAAAGTCGCGATCGTCGGCCTGCCCAATGTCGGCAAGTCCACCCTGTTCAACGCCCTGACCAAGACGGCGGCGGCCCAGGCGGCCAATTATCCGTTCTGCACCATCGAGCCGAACACCGGCGACGTGGCCGTGCCAGAGCCGCGCCTGAACGCCCTGGCCGAGGTCGCCGGGTCCAAGGAGATCATTCCCGCCCGCATCACCTTCGTCGATGTCGCCGGCCTGGTGCGCGGCGCGTCCAAGGGCGAGGGCCTGGGCAATCAGTTCCTGGCCAATATCCGCGACTGCGACGCCGTGGCCTTCGTCGCCCGTTGCTTCGTCGATGACGACATCACCCACGTCGAGAACCGCATCGATCCGATCGCCGATCTGGAGATCATCGAGACCGAGCTGATGCTGGCCGACATGGAAAGCCTGGAGCGCCGCCGGCCCCAGCTGGAGAAGCGCGCCAAGGGCGGCGACAAGGAGTCCGGCCTGACGCTGAAACTGGTCGATCTGGCCCTGACCCAGCTGAACGCCGGCAAGCCCGCCCGCACCGCCGAGGTGTCCAAGGAGGACGCCAAGGCCTGGCACATGCTGCAACTGCTGACCGCCCTGCCCGCCCTCTATGTAGCCAATGTCGAGGAAGGCTCGGCCGACAAGGGCAATGAGCTGTCGGACAAGGTCGCCGCCCGCGCCGCCACCGACAACGCCAACTCGGTCGTCATCTCGGCCCAGATCGAATCCGAGATCGCCGTGCTGGACGACGAGGAGCAGAAGGAGTTCCTCGAGACCCTGGGTCTGGAAGAACCTGGCCTGAACCGCCTGATCCGCGAGGCCTACAAGCTGCTGGGCCTGCAGACCTATTTCACGGTCGGCCCCAAAGAGGCCCGCGCCTGGACGATCAACGTCGGCGACACCGCGCCCCAGGCGGCCGGCGTCATCCACACCGACTTCGAAAAGGGCTTCATCCGCGCCGAAACCATCGCCTTCGACGACTTCGTCGCCCTGCGCGGCGAGGCCAAGGCGCGCGAAGCCGGAAAGCTGCGTGCCGAAGGCAAGACCTATGTCGTCAAGGACGGCGACGTGATGAACTTCCTGTTCAACTAGGTTTCGAAGCGGGGGTCTCCGGCTCCTTCTTCATCATGCTTTCCAACGGATTGGCGGGATCCGGCGCGCGCGGCGAGCCGGGGCAGCGCGCCAGTTTCACCGCTTTCATGTCCCGGTCGACGTAGGTCAGGTTCATCACGTCGCCCGAGGCGGCCATATGAACCTGCTCGCGCTTGGCCTGCCCCTGAGCGGCGCAGGCCAGGGTGGCCACATAGCCCGCACCGGTCTCTTCAATCCGAGCGATGTCACAGGCGACGCCAGGGGCTTCGAACCGCATCGGCGTCAGGGTGATGGGCGCCCGCTCGCCCTGCGGATGGGCGCACCAGACGGGGTTGGCGGCCCAGATTCCCACAAAGCTGCGCGGGCCGCGGCCGGCCAGAGAGGACGGGCCCGGCGCCTCCACCTGTTGCATCGCCTCAGGCGTCCTGAGCGGACGCGCCGGCTCGTCCGGAGGATTGACCCCGTTGTCGCCACAGGCGGTCAGCAGGGCGATGGCCGCAACCATCGGGAACAACGCGTATTTCATCCGCCTACAACACCACGGCCAAGGCTGGGGTTCAAACCCACGCCTTCATTGCGGTTGATTCTGATAATCGTTCGCAGTAACACCTCCGCCTGTCATCAAGCGGGGCCATTATGCGCAACCTACTCCTCCTCTCCACCGCCGCAGCCGCCTTCGGTTCGGTCTTGATCGCCCAGCCCGCGTGCGCCGAAGCGGCCGACGCGCCGGCGACCGAGGTCGATCCGGTCATCGTGATCGGCACGCGGTCGGAGCGTCTGGCGTCACGCACGCCCGCCACGGTCAGCGTCATCAGCGCCGACCAGATCGAAACCATGCTGGCCACCGACATCAAGGATCTGATTCGGTTCGAACCGGGCGTCAGCGTGCCGACCTCCCCCGCCCGCTTCAACCTGGCGCTGTCAGGCGGCGGTCGCGACAGCAATTCGGGCTTCACCATTCGCGGCATGGGCGGCGACCGCGTGCTGATCATCAACGACGGGGTGCGCCTGCCCAGCGGCTTCAGCTTCGGCGCCCAGGCGGTCGGTCGCGGCGACTATAACGACCTGGACATGGTCAAGTCGGTCGAGATCCTGCGCGGCCCCGCATCGGCCCTGTATGGTTCGGACGGCGTCGCCGGCGCCGTCGCCTTCACCACCAAGGACCCGTCCGATTTCCTGAAGGTCAGCCAGGATTTCGGCGCACGGGCACGGGCGGCCTATAGTTCGGCAGATGAAGGCTGGACCGAGAGTCTTGCCGTCGCCGGCCGCACGGGGTCGGTTTCGGGCCTGCTGGCCTACACCCGCCGCGATCACCAGGAGACGGAGAACCAGGGCGAGGTCGGCGGCGTCGGTTCGGCCCGAACCCAACCCAATCCGCAGGACTTCACCTCCAACGCCATCCTGGCCAAGCTGGTCTGGGACGTGGCGCCCGGCCATGCGCTGCGCCTGACCTATGACCACCTCGACTCCGAAATGGACGGCGACGCGCTGACCGCCCGGTCGGCGACGGTTCTGGCCGTCACCGCCCATGACGAAGCCCAGCGCGACAGCCTCAAGGGCGAGTGGCGCTTCCAGGACTTCGCCGGCTTCGAGAGCGGTTCGGTCAGCGCCTACTGGCAGGATGCGACCACCCGCCAGTATACCTATGAAGATCGAAGCCCCGCTGTGGACCGGGTCCGCGACACCACCTTCGACAACACCGTCTACGGCTTGGCCGCCCAAGGCGCGCGCGTCTTCGGCGCGGGCGGGGCGGTGGAACACCGTGTCACGGTCGGCGGCGACTGGTCGATGACCACGCAGGAAGGCGTCCGCGACGGCGTCACCCCGCCCGTCGGCGAAACCTTCCCGACCCGCGCCTTCCCCAAGACCGACTACCAGTTGGCGGGTCTGTTCGTTCAGGACGAGATCGAGATGCTGGGCGGCGCGCTCAGCATCATCCCCGCCGTACGCTACGACTGGTACGACCTGTCGCCGGAAGTCGACGCCCTGTTCCCTGCCTCGGCCACGGGCCAGTCGGAAGACCACATCTCGCCCAAGCTGGGCGTCGTCTGGTGGGCCGACCGTCGCTTCGGCCTGTTCGCCAACTACGCCGAAGGCTTCCGCGCCCCGTCGCCGATGCAGGTGAACAACTATTTCGAAAATCCCGTCTACGGCTACACCTCGATCCCCAACCCGGACCTCAAGCCCGAAACCAGCGACAGTATCGAAGGCGGCCTGCGGTTCCGCGACATCGCGGCCTTCGGGGGCGAGCTGCGGCTCCAGACCACGGCCTTCAGCACCCATTATGACAACTTCATCGAACAGGTGGTGGCGTCGGGCACGGGCGTGCCGGGCGTCGATCCGCTGATCTATCAGTACGTCAACCTGACCAATGTCGACATCTGGGGGCTGGAAGCCAGAGGCGACATCGCCTGGAGCAATGGCCTCAGCCTGATCGTCTCCGCCGCCTTTGCGGACGGCGAGCAGGAAACGGACGGTGAGAAGACCCAGCTCAGCAGCGTCGATCCGATCAAACTGGTCGGCGGCCTGAACTATGCCGCGCCTTCGGGGGTCTGGGGCGGTTCGGCCGTCGTGACCTGGTCGGACAGGAAGGACGCCGCCACCTATGAACTGTCGTGCGGATCGGCCTGCTACACCGGCGACAGCTTCACCCTTCTCGACGTGACCGCCTATTGGAACGTCACCGAGCGCGCCACACTGCGGGCCGGCGCCTTCAACCTTCTCGACGAGAAATACGGCTGGTGGAGCGACGTGCGCGGCCTGTCCGCCGCCTCGTCCATCAAGGACGCCTACACCCAGCCGGGCCGCAACTTCGGTCTGTCCCTGACCCTGCGTCTGTAAGCGACCATGCACATCCCCCACATCAAGAGCCCTCGTCCCATGCGCGCCATCCTGATCGCCGCCGCCCTGCTGACCGCCGCTGCGCCCGCCGCCCAGGCGCTGGAAGCCGGAGCCGTCGCCCCGACTGCGGCTTCCACCCCCGCCAGCGCCTTCGAACGGGATCGCCAGTCGATCCTGGCCCAGGCCGGCCAGTATCGCGTCCATTTCGACATGCGCGAGAACGTCAGCTTCCAGGCCGACTACGACCCGCTGGAGGAGCAACTGTCGGGCGGCAGCGAGATCGTCCGCGTCGTCTATGACCAGGGCGACCGGATCAGTCTGCAACACATCCTGGTCATGGAGCATGAGGGCCAGGTCATCGTCATCAAGCACTGGCGTCAGGACTGGGTCTATCAGCCTCAGACGGTGCTGACCTACGCCGGGCCGAACCAGTGGGTGCTGACGCCCGTCCCGGCCGATCAGCGCCAGGGCGCCTGGTCCCAGACCGTGTGGCAGACCGACGACTCGCCCCGTTACGGCGGCGTCGGTCGCTGGACCTATGACAACGGCCTGTCGGCCTGGACGTCCGACCCGACCTGGCGGCCGCTGGCGCGGCGCGATGCGGTGCGGAACCCCGTCTATGACCGCTATCTGGGGACCAACCGCCACATCCTGACGCCGAACGGCTGGGTCCATATCCAGGACAATGTGAAAATGTCGGGCAAGGCGGGCGGCGCGCCGGTCGCCGTGGTCCAGGAGGATGTGATCAACACCTATGACCGGTCGACCGGCTATTCCCCTGCGGCCGGCGACGCCTATTGGGCCAAGACCCAGGGCTTCTGGGCCGCCGTGCGCCAGGCCTGGGATGACGCCATCGTCGCCGGAAACGGCGTCCATCTGCAGCAGGAGGCCCAGACCGGCTCCGTCACCGGCGCGCCGCTGATGGACCTAGCCCAGTCCCTGGCCGACGGCGAAACTACAGAGGCGGACGCGATCGCCCAGGCGCGCGTCCTGATCGCCGAGGCGACATCCGCCCGCTGACCGCTAAGGCCAGCGACGGATGATCGACGGCGGCCCGGGCTCCCCTCCGGGCCGCCGTTTTCGTATTTAGCGCCGCTGATCGGCGCTGGCGTCGCGGATGGCGTTGAATTCCGCGCTGGGTTTCCAGGCCGGCCAGGTCTCGCTGTCGGCCACCGTCAGCCCCAGCCGGTACAGCAGATCCAGGTTCTGGAAGGCCGCGGTGAAGTCGTAGTCGGCCCGCCATTCGTCGGTCAGCTTGTGATAATAGCGCGCCATCTGGGCCTCGTAGTACGGCGCGCCCGCCTCCAGCCCGCCCTCTACGAAGTCACGACCGCTCCACGGCATCAGGGCCGGCACCCCGCCCGCGGCGAAGTTGAAATGGTCGGAGCGGTAGTAGAAGCCTTCCTGCGGATAGCCGTCGCCGGTCACCGTGCGGCCCTGCACGGCGGCGAACCGGCCCAGGATGTCTTCCAGCTCCGACTTGCCGACGCCGAACACCGCCACGTCCCGCGTCGCGGGGGTGAAGGGCAGCATGTCGATATTGATGTCCGCCGCCGTCTTCGCCAGCGGATAGACCGGATCGGAGGCATAGGCTTCCGAGCCCAGCAGTCCCTGTTCCTCGGCCGTGACGTGCAGGAAGACCACCGTCCGTTCCGGCGTCGGTCCGGCCTTGAAGGCGCGCGCCATCTCGATCAGGCCCGCCGTGCCAGAGGCGTTGTCCCAGGCGCCGTTGAAGATGTCGTCGCCCTCGGTGTTCGGTTCCCTGGCCTTGCCGACGTGGTCCCAATGGGCGGAATAGACGACATATTCATCGGGCCGCGTCGTTCCGGGGATCTTGGCCAGCAGATTGTTCGAGTGAATGACCTCGGTCGTTTCGGCGATATCGACGTCCAGCCGCACGCCCAGATCCACCACCCCGCCCAGGCCGCCGGTCTTGGCGCGCGCCAGGGCCTCGGTCAGAACGTCTCCACCGATGGCGGTCCCCGTCGCCGGACTGATGGATCCGGTGAACCGCGCATCCTTCGCGCCCTTGACCGTCATCTGCGGCCGGGTCGCGCCGCCGACGGCCCGACGCCAGCGACCGTCGTTGTCCTGAAGACTGATCACCCCGACCGCGCCGTGCTTCAGCGCCTCCTGGGTCTTGTGCGTGCCCGAGCCGTAGAAGTTCGGATCGACGCCCAGGGCGTCGGGCTGGGCGCGCAGGATCACCACCACCTTGCCCGTCAGATCGGCGTCGCCATAGTCGTCCCATCCCCGCTCCGGAGCCACGATTCCGTAGCCGGCGAAGACCAGCGGCGCACCGTCGATCTTGACCATCGGATCGGCCGGCCCCGCGCGCAAGGTGATGTCCGTTCCCGAAACCAGGGCGTGGCGGACGCCGTCGGCGCCGGTCCAGGCGGCCGTCGGCGCACGCTCCGGCGTGAACCGCACCAGATCGACCGGTTGCAGCCAGGATCCGTCCCGTCCGCCCGGCTCCAGCCCCATGGCCTCATACTGGCGCTGGAGATAGGCCAGAGTCAGTTGCTCGCCGATCAGGCCGGGGAAGCGGCCCTCCAACTCGTCGGAGGCCAGGTACTTGATGTGGTCGGACAGACGCTGGGCGCTGAACTGCGGCGTCGCCGCCGAGGCCGTGGCGAAGGCGTCCAGCCGGGCGGGCGGCGGGCTGACGGACGCGCCTGCGCAGGCGGTCAGGACCAGCGCCGCCAGGGCGATGAAGGGGGAACGACGAAGGATCATGCGGGCGGCTCGAACAGACGAATAGGTAGGGGGCCAGGATCGCGTCCCGGCCCCCGGTTTTCACGGATATCAGGGACGCTCGGACGCCGTCGTGGCCCGCACGGGGCCGAACTCGGACCCCGTCTTCCATTCCGGCCAGTCCCGGCCGTTCGCCAGGGCGCGACCGACATCATAGAAGACCGTCAGATCCTCGATCATGCCGCTGTAGTCCCAGTCCGGCGACCATTCGTCCGCCGCCTGGTGATAGCGTTTGGCGCCATATTCGGCGCGCGCGGCCTGGCGTTCGGCGATCGGTTCATCGCGGAAGTCGCCCCGGCTGCCGGCGTAGGCCATGGGCACGCCGCGCTTGGCCAGGGGGAAGTGGTCCGAGCGATAATAGGTGCCGGCCGCGTTCTCGTAGTCCGGGACCAGACTACGGCCCTGTGACTGGATCGCGACGGCCAACCGCTCATCGAAATCGGACTGGCCGTATCCGGTGACGCCCAGCCCCGTGACGCGGCCATAGACGTTCATCGAATCCATGTTGAACCCGCCCACCGTCCTGGGCAGCGGATAGACCGGGTTCACGGCGTAATATTCCGAACCCAGCAGACCGCTTTCCTCGCCGGTGAAGCTGATCATAACGACAGAGCGTTCGGTGCGAGGGGCGCGTCCGTACATCCGCGCCAGTTCCAGCAGGCCGGCGGTGCCCGAGGCGTTGTCGACGGCGCCGTTGAAGATCCGGTCGCCCGTCGCGTCCGGCTCGCCCATGCCGATATGGTCCCAGTGGGCGGTGTACAGCACCGTCTCGTCCGGATGGGTCGTGCCCGGCAGGCGGGCGATGACATTGTGGCTGGTGACCTGGTTGGTCGCCACGTCGAACTCGGTCGAGAAGGACGCGCCGGTCAGGGCCACGGGCTGGAAGTCGCGGCTGCGCGCCTTGACCTTCAGCGCATCGAAATCCAGCCCCGCGCGGCGGAACAGGTCCACCGCAACATCGCGCTGGATCCAGCCCTCCATCGGCACCCGCTCGGCCGCCGCATTGGGCCTCAGGATGTCGAACTGCGGCACGCCCCAGGAGTTGGCGACCGTCGCCCAGCCGTAAGAGGCCGGCGCCGTCTCGTGCACGATCAGCACGCCCGCCGCCCCGTGCTTGGCGGCCTCCTCGTACTTGTAGGTCCAGCGGCCGTAATAGGTCATGGCCTTGCCGCCGAAGGTGTTCAGCGCCGGTTCTTCGAAGTCGGCGTCATTGACCAGGACGACCAGGATCTTGCCGCGCAAGTCCTGGCCCTTGAAGTCGTTCCACTGGCGCTCAGGCGCATTGATGCCGTAGCCGACGAAGACCAGGGGCGCGTCCTTCAGGCTGACATGCTCGGCCGGACGGCGGGTGGAAATGGCCACCTCGCGGCCCTGGGTCATCGGCAGGCTCCAGTCCCCCAGCTTCAGCGAGGCATGGACGTTGGACTGGACGAAACGGTTCAGGATGACGTCCTGGGTCCACTGGCCGTTGGGACCGCCCGGCTCGAAACCGGCGGCCGCATATTGAGCGCTCAGGTACTGGACGACCTTCTCTTCAGCCGGGGTGGCGATGCCGCGTCCCTCATAGGCGTCGCTCGACAGGACGCGGATATCCTCCGAAATCCGCGCGGCGTCGAAGGACGGCGCGGCCTGATCCGCTCCGACGGTGGCGCAGGCGGACAGGGTGACGCCGGCCATCAGCACGGCGGCGAAAGAAGAGACGATACGCATGAACACGAGGCCCCACAGCCGGAAATGAAGTCGCCGACCCTAGGGGGCGAAATCCATCATGTCGATTCCGTGTCACGCGCCATTTGTCGCAAACAAAAGCCCGCCGAAGCGGACTTCGGCGGGCTGATGATCAGGTCATTTGAACCTGCGCCTAGTGGGCGACGCCCTTCCAGACGCGGCGATAGCTGGCGTAGGTGAGGCCGGCGAAGATCAGCAGGAAAATGATCACACCGAAGCCGGCCTGTTTGCGTTCGACCATCTTCGGTTCGGACGTCCAGGCGATGAAGGCGGCCACATCCTTGGCGTACTGGTCCACCGTCTGGGGCGAGCCGTCGTCATAGGTCACCTGGCCGTTCCGAAGCGGCGGCGGCATGGCGATGAAGCCCCCCTCCGGCACATGGTGCTTGTCCCCCGTCCAGAAGGGCGTCAGGTCGCCGGCCATATAGGGGTTGTAATGCTGCCCCTCTCGGATGGTCAGGCCCGCCGGCGCCGCGCGATAGCCCGACAGCAGAGAGTAGATATAGTTGGCGCCGTCGTGGCGGGCCTTGGCCATCACCGACAGATCAGGCGGCGCCGCTCCGCCGTTGCCTGCGGCGGCGGCCGTCGCGTTCGGGTAAGGGCTGCGGAACTTGTCGGCCGGAGTGGCGTCGCGCTGGATCGGTTCACCGGTCTCGCTGTCGATGTCCGGGACCTGGACCTCCTTGGCCAGGGCCTTGACCACCGGATTGTCGTTCGGGTTCGGATATTTCGGATTCCAGAACGGCCCGTGGCGATCACCCAGATTGCGATAGTGCATCAGGTTCATGCTGTGGCAGGCGGCGCAAACCTCCTGATAGACCTTGTAGCCGCGCTGAAGCTGGCCCTGGTCATAGACGCCGAACGGCCCTTCGAAGCTGAACCCGCCCGAGCGCGGATGGGCGGCCCCGCCAGCAGCCAGGGCCGGGGCCGCGGCCAGCAGGCCGAAAGCTACAGCCGCCGAGGCGATGAGCCTGGACATCGAGGCGTTGGTTTTCACGGTCATCATGGCCCTCACCCCCTCTTCTCGGGCGAGGCCGGGGCGAAAGCCGGCATCGCGTCCGCACCGGTCAGGACCGGCTCGGAAATGGTCGCCGGGATCGGCAGCGGCGTCTCCTTCAAGCCCACGAACGGCAGGATCACCAGGAAGAAGAGGAAGTAGTAGGCCGTGAACAGCCGCGTCAGCCACAGGTAGGAGTTCAGGTTGCCGTCCAGCAGAACCACGCCGCCCAACCCCGGAATGACCGGCGCGTCCGGAAGCTGACCACCGCACCAGCCCAAGCCCACGCCGACCACCAGGAAGATGAAGAAGAAGGTCCGCATGGTCGGGCGATACCGCATCGACCGCACCTTGGACGTATCCAGCCAGGGCAGGACGAACAGCACGCCGATGGCGCTGAACATCGCCACCACGCCGCCGAACTTGTCCGGAATGGCGCGCAGGATGGCGTAGAAGGGCAGCATGTACCACTCGGGCACGATGTGCGCCGGCGTCTGCAGCGGATTGGCCGGGATATAGTTGTCGGCGTGGCCCAGGGCGTTCGGCTGATAGAAGACGAAGATCGCGAACAGCAGCAGGAACAGGATGATCGCGAACCCGTCCTTCAGCGTGAAATAGGGGTGGAAGGGCAGCATGTCCTTCTTCGAGCGATCCGCAGGGATCAGGATGCCGACCGGATTGTTCTGACCCGCCGAGTGGAGCGCCCACAGGTGCAGGACGACGCAGCCCAGTATGGCGAAGGGCAGCAGATAGTGGAGCGAGAAGAAGCGGTTCAGCGTCGCATTGTCGATCGCCGGTCCGCCGCGCAGCCAGATCAGGATCGGCTCGCCGATCACCGGGATGGCCCCGATCAGATTGGTGATCACCTCGGCGCCCCAGAAGGACATCTGGCCCCAGGGCAGGACGTAACCCAGGAAGGCCGTCGCGATCATCAGGAAGAAGATCACGCAGCCGATGATCCAGATCATCTCGCGCGGCGCCTTGTACGAGCCGTAGTACAGCCCGCGCAGCATGTGCAGATAGACGGCGATGAAGAACATCGACGCGCCGTTGGCGTGCACATAGCGGATCAGCCAGCCGCCGTTGACGTCGCGCATGATCCGCTCGACCGAGGCGAAGGCCAGGTCGACGTGCGGCGTATAGTGCATGGCCAGAACAATGCCGGTGACGATCTGCGTCATCAGACACAGGGCCAGGATGCCGCCGAAGGTCCACCAGTAGTTCAGGTTTCTGGGTGTCGGCAGCGACATGTAGTCTGCGCCGAAGCGGATGATCGGCAGCCGGGTGTCCAGCCACTTCTCGACGCCCGTCTTAGGGACGTAGGTGGATTCGTGTTCGCTCATTTCCTCCCCCTGGCCCTCACCCGATCTTGACGCGAGTGTCGGACGCAAATTCATAGTCGGGCACCACCAGGTTCAGAGGCGCGGGCCCCTTCCTGATCCGCCCGGACGCATCATAGTGCGAACCGTGGCAGGGGCAGAACCAGCCGCCGTAGTCGCCGGCGCCAAAGGTCGGCACGCAGCCCAGGTGGGTGCAGGATCCGACCACGACCAGATATTTCTCGTGGCCTGGCTTGGTGCGCTCGGCGTCCGTCTGGGGCTGTTTCAGGTCCGATGCGTGATCATCGGCGATGACGCGCTGCAGTTCGGCCGGCGTGCGATAGCGCACGAAGACCGGCTTGCCCTGCCATTTGATCACGACCTGCTGGCCTTCCTGCACCTTGGTCAGATCGAACTCGATCGAAGCCAGGGCCAGGGTGTCGGCGGCGGGGTTCATCTGGTTGATCAGCGGCCAGGCGATCATCGCCCCGGCGCCGACCGCAGCGGCGCCCGCTGCGATATGGATGAAGTCGCGGCGATTCGGATCGCCCTCGCCTTCCGGAATCACACCCGTCTCGGCCACGTTTCACCTCTCGAAAACCGCCGGGACCGCCTGTATTGGCGCTCCTCTTTTGCGGCACGAACCCTAAAAGCGAGACCCAGTATTCCCCTCGGTCTGTATTTGCGGCCTAAGGCCGCAAGTCGCTGACGTTTCTTGCGAAACGTTCGCAGACAGACCGCGACAAACCCCCAGGCCGCGTATATCTAGGGATTAGAATGCGTCTCGCTCTTTTTCAACCGGACATTCCTCAGAACGTCGGCGCCTGCATCCGGCTGTCGGCCTGTTTCGGGGTGGAACTGCACGTCGTGGAGCCTACGGGCTTTCGTTTCGACGACCGCGCCATGAAGCGAGCGGCGCTCGACTATGGTCCTTTGTCGCACATGACCCGGCACGCCGACTGGGATGCGTTTCAGCGCGACCGCCCCGTCGGCCGACTGATTCTGTTCACCACCCGCGGCGCGACGCCCCTGTCCGATTTCGTCTTTCACCCCGACGACACGCTTCTGTTCGGCAAGGAAACATCCGGCGCGCCGGACTATGTCCACGCCGCCGTCGACGCCCGCGTGGTGATTCCGCTGCGTCCTGAAGCGCGTTCGCTGAACCTGTCGGTCACCGCAGGCATCGCCCTGTGGGAGGGGCTGCGCCAGACGGGCGGGATCGGCTAGAGGGCGATCGTCCGCTCGATCCGTATGGCGTCCAGAAAGTCGGCGTCATGACTGACCACGATCAGGGCGCCGTCATAGGCCCGCAGCGCGACTTCCACGGCGGCGACGGAATCGAGGTCCAGGTGATTGGTCGGCTCGTCCAGAATCAGCAGTTGCGGCGGCTTCGCCCCGGTCATGACGCAGGCCAGAGCCGCCCGCAGCCGCCCGCCGCCCGACAGCGCGCCGACTTCGCGATGCGCCGCTACATTCCGGAACAGAAACCGCGCCAGCGCCGCCTGGGCGTCATTGATCGAGCCCTCGGGATTGAGCCGCCGCCAGGCTTCGACCAGGGTTTCCTCCGGTTTCAAGATCGCAGCCTCTTGGTCCAGCAGCACCGCTCGGCCCGGCCGTTCCACCCGTCCGGTCGTCGGCTCCAGCGCCCCATGGATCAGTCGCAGCAGGGTCGTTTTCCCCGCCCCGTTCGGCCCCGTGATCGCCACCCGTTCCGGCCCTGTCAGCCGCAGGCTGACCGGACCCACGACGGTGCGCCCCTGCGGCGTCTCCCAGGTCGCATTGTCCAGAACCAGCAAGGTCCGCCCTGAAGCCAGCCCGCTCGATGGCATGGGGATCGACAGGGCGCGGGTGCGCTCCACCCGCTCGCGCGCCGACGCCAGGGCCGCCTCCGCCTCTGCGGCTTGCCGCGCCGCCAGCAGCCGGTCGCCGGCGCCGCTGTTCTCGGCCCGCTCCGCCCTGGCGCCGATCAGGATCTTCGGCATGTCGCCCTTGGCGCCCTTGCGCCGTCCGGCTGCGTCGCGCCGCGCCTTCATCTCCGCACGGCGCTGGGCGTCCGCCCCCACCCTGGCGGCCGTCCGTTCGGCGCCCGCCAAATCGCGTTCCGCAGCCGCCCGCTCGGTCGCCTTGCGCTCAGCGAAGAGGTCGTAGTTTCCGCCGTATACGGTCACGCCCAGACCAGAGACCTCGACGATCCGGTCCATGCGCCGCAGCAGATCGCGGTCATGGCTCACCACCACGGCCCCGCCGTCCCAGCGGCCCAGCACCTCGGCGATCAGTCGCCGCGCCCCGACATCCAGATGATTGGTCGGCTCGTCCAGCAGGATCAGGTCCGGCCGCGCCAGCAGCAGGCCGGCGAGCCGCAGCCGGGTCTGTTCGCCGCCGCTCAGACTGATCGTCGCCCGGTCCATGGCCAGGTCCGCCAGCCCGACCTCGGCCAGAATCTCGGCGATCCGCAGTTCCAGCGTCCAGTCGGCGTTCGCGAGATCTTCTGCGTCGCCCTCGCCGGCCAGCACGCGTTCGATTACCGCCAGGGCTTCGCCGACGCCCAGCGTTTGGGCGACCGTCTCGCCCAGCGCAGGATCATGGCGCTGATCCAGCACGCCGATCGTCCCGACGCGCGTCACCGCGCCCTCGGCCGGCGACAGGTCGCCCGAGATCAAGCGCAACAGGGTGCTCTTGCCCGCGCCGTTGCGACCGACGACGCCGGTGCGCTCAGGCTCGAACGTCAGGCTCAGATTGTCGAAAAGCGTGACGCCGGCGGGCGTTCTAGCGGCGACCTTGTCGAGAGTCGCGAGCGCGGACGGGAACGCGCTTCGGCTTGGGCTGGTTGGCATGGAGGATCACGAGCAGCATGGCGGACAGGGCGGAACCGGTGGCCAATGCGATGATCATGATCGTCAAACCTTCTGCAAAACGCGTCAGAACAAGGAGGATGGGTCGTAATCCCGCAATGTGCAAGTCTGGCGTCGAACACGGCCGCGTGAGGTTGGGCGGATCGTCCAGTGGCGCGAGCTTCAACGCCCGGCTATTCCCCGCCCTATGGAAAGCCGTTTCCGCATCGAAGACCCCGCCGGCGCCGCCGCGCGCCGCGAAGCCGCCGTCCAGCGTTTGCGCGACGAGACCGGCATAGACGAGGCGATGATCGACGCCCTGGTCGAGACCTTCTACGCCCGCGTCCGTGACGACCGCCTGATCGGCCCGATCTTCGCCGACCGCATCACCGACTGGGCGCCGCACCTGGCGCAGATGAAACTATTCTGGTCGTCCGTCGCCCTGTCGACTGGGGTCTATCAGGGGCGACCTATGCCGAAGCACCTGCCCCTGCCCATCGACGCCCGCCATTTCGATCGCTGGTTGGAGGTTTTCGTCGAGACGGCCCGCGGCCTGTGCCCGCCCGTGGCCGCCAACCACTTCATCGAACGCGCCCGCCGCATCGCCGAAAGCCTGGAGCTTGGGATCGCCACCGCCAACGGGGTGATGCTGGCCAAGGGCGAACGGTTCGTGCGGACTACGCAGGCGTGGACGCCGGATTAGGGTCCGAAAGGGCGATGTTCGCGGGTGTGGAAGATGCGCAGCACAACCACATCCGTCCGCTCAATACGGTAACGGATGATATAACCTGCCTGTCCGAATGGAACGACCAACTCCCTTGATGCAGCCCCTGTTTTGGGCGCGCGCTCTGGGAACAACTCGAGCGTTCTAAGCGCTTCATCCAAAACGTCAGCCGCCCTCAATGCAGCTCTGGGGGCGACATCCGCGAGGAAGTTGGAGACGCGGATCAGATCGCTGCGCGCAGGCGGCAGCAAGCGAACCCGATATTTCAACGCTTCTCCGCCAGGCGCCGCGCCAAGTTGTCGTGAAAATCGCGAAGTGCATCCTCCAGCGGCACGGTCACGCCCGTCCGCTCATACTCGGCCCAGCGTTCCGCGTCCTCCGAGACCCAGGAGGCCGGATATTCGCTCACGCCTGCGATGCCGATATCCCCAATCACGCCTTCCAGCGTCTGGATCGCAAAGGCCGTCGGGTCCAGCCCCGCCGCCTCGGCCACCGCCTTCAGCCGCCGCGCCTGATCTTCGTTCAGGTGGATGTCGAAACCCTCGGCCATGCGCCGACGATACCTCAGCCCACAGGGCGCCGCAATGTTCCCACATTGTTCTTGCTTCAATCGCGCGATTCATCCCCATATAGCGATGTCGCGCCGGACCCGCCCGGCCCTTCCCGCGTTCCCGGACAGCATGACCGAAAAGCACAACTTCATCCGCGTTCGCGGCGCCCGCGAGCATAATCTCAAGGGCGTGGACCTCGACATTCCCCGCGAACAGCTGGTGGTGATGACCGGCCTGTCAGGCTCGGGCAAGTCGTCCCTGGCGTTCGACACCATCTACGCCGAAGGCCAGCGCCGCTATGTCGAGAGCCTGTCGGCCTATGCGCGCCAGTTCCTGGAACTGATGGGCAAGCCGGACGTGGACCTGATCGAGGGGCTGTCCCCCGCCATCTCCATCGAACAGAAGACGACGTCCAAGAACCCGCGCTCGACCGTCGGCACGGTCACCGAGATCCACGACTATATGCGCCTGCTATGGGCGCGGGTCGGCGTCCCCTATTCCCCCGCCACCGGCCTGCCGATCGAGAGCCAGACCATCAGCCAGATGGTCGACAAGCTGGTCGCCCTGCCGGACGGCGAGCGGATCCTGCTGCTGGCCCCCGTCGTCCGGGGCCGCAAGGGCGAATACAAGAAGGAAATCGCCGAGTGGCAGCGTCAGGGCTTCCAGCGGCTGAAGATCGACGGCCAATTCTATCCGATCGACGAAGCCCCCACCCTGGACAAGAAGTTCAAGCACGACATCGACATCGTCGTGGACCGTATCGTCACCAAGCCTGACCAGGAAGCCCGCTACGCCGACAGTCTTCAGACCGCCCTGGGTCTGGCCGATGGAATCGCCAACGCCGAATGGGCCAGCACGGCCGAGGGCGAGACGGCGCCGCGCAGCCTGCTGTTCTCGGAACGGTTCGCCTGTCCGGTGTCCGGCTTCACCATCTCTGAGATCGAGCCGCGGCTGTTCTCGTTCAACAATCCCTTCGGCGCCTGCCCGGTCTGCGACGGCCTCGGGGTCAAGCTGGCCTTCGACGCCGATCTGGTGATCCCGGACCGCGACAAGAGCCTGCACAAGGGCGCCGTCGCGCCATGGGCGCGCGGCCCCTCGCCCCTCTACACCCAGACCCTGCAGTCGCTCAGCCGCCACTACGGCTTCTCGATGGACGTGGCCTGGCGCGAGCTGCCGGCCCAGGCGCACAAGGCGATCCTGTATGGAACCGGCGCCGAGAAGATCAAATTCACCTACGACGACAACGCCCGCAAATACGAGGTCTCCAAGCCGTTCGAGGGTGTGCTGCCGAACCTGGAGCGTCGCTGGCGCGAGACCGACAGCGCCTGGGTGCGCGAGGAACTGGCCCGCTACCAGTCCGAGACCCCGTGCGACGCCTGCCACGGCAAGCGGCTGAAGCCCGAGGCCCTGGCGGTCAAGGTCGGGGCCCAGGACATCGCCGACATCTCCACCCTGTCCATCAAGAAGGCCTACGACTGGGTCCAGGCCCTGCCCGAGGCGCTCAGCGACAAGCAGATGGAGATCGGCCGCCGCATCCTGAAGGAGATCGGCGACCGGCTGCGCTTCCTGAATAACGTCGGCCTCGACTATCTGTCGCTGTCGCGATCCTCCGGCACCCTGTCGGGCGGTGAGAGCCAGCGCATCCGTCTGGCGTCGCAGATCGGCTCGGGCCTGACCGGCGTGCTCTATGTGCTGGACGAGCCCTCCATCGGCCTGCACCAGCGCGACAACACCCGCCTGCTGGAAAGCCTGAAGGGGCTGCGTGACCTGGGCAACTCAGTGCTCGTCGTTGAGCATGACGAGGAAGCCATCCTGACCGCCGACTATGTCATCGACATGGGCCCCGCCGCCGGCGTCCACGGCGGCACGGTCTGCGCCGAGGGCACGCCCGCCGAGGTCATGGCCAATCCCAACTCCCTGACCGGTAAATATCTGACCGGCGAGCGCGAGATCGAGATCCCCGTCGACGGCCGCCGTCCCATCGACCGCAAGCGGATGCTGAAGATCAGCGGCGCCAGCGGCAACAATCTGAAGAGCGTGACCGGCGAAATCCCCGTCGGCGTCTTCACCTGCATCACCGGCGTGTCCGGCGGCGGCAAGTCGACCTTCACCATCGAGACCCTTTACAAGGCCGCGGCCCGCCGTCTGAACAATGCGTCAGACGCCCCCGCCCCGTTCGACCGGATCGAGGGGCTGGAGCATTTCGACAAGGTGATCGACATCGATCAGTCGCCGATCGGCCGCACCCCGCGCTCGAACCCGGCGACCTACACCGGCGCCTTCGGCCCGATCCGCGACTGGTACGCCGGCCTGCCGGAATCCAAGGCCCGCGGCTACGGACCCGGCCGGTTCAGCTTCAACGTCAAGGGCGGTCGCTGCGAGGCCTGCCAGGGCGACGGCGTCATCAAGATCGAGATGCACTTCCTGCCCGACGTCTATGTCACCTGCGACGTCTGCAAGGGCAAACGCTACAACCGCGAGACCCTGGAGATCGTGTTCAAGGGCAAGTCGATCTCGGACGTGCTCGACATGACGGTCGAGGAGGCCGCGACCTTCTTCAAGGCCGTGCCGCCGATCCGCGACAAGATGCTGACGCTGGAGCGCGTGGGCCTGGGCTACGTCAAGGTGGGCCAGCCGGCGACCACCCTGTCCGGCGGCGAGGCCCAGCGGGTCAAGCTGTCCAAGGAACTGTCGAAGCGCGCCACCGGCCGCACCCTCTACATCCTCGACGAGCCGACCACCGGCCTGCACTTCGAGGACACGAGGAAACTGCTGGAAGTGCTTCAGGAACTGGTCGAGGCCGGCAACACCATCGTGGTGATCGAGCACAATCTGGATGTCATCAAGGTCGCCGACTACCTGCTCGACTTCGGCCCCGAAGGCGGCGACGGCGGCGGCGAGATCGTCGCGGTCGGCACGCCGGAACAGGTGGCGGACAACGCCGCCAGCTGGACCGGCAAATACCTCAAGGAGGTGCTGGACCGGCACGAGACCCGCCGCAAGGCGCGGGTCGCGGCGCTTGGCGGGTCGGTGGGTGAACATGTGAAGAAGAAGCGGGTGAAGGCGTCGGCCTGACGCCTTCACCGCCGGTTTGCGGGTCGGTTCAGCGGTCCCGCAGACCCTGCCAGGCCGCCGAGAAGGGCGCATAGAGCACCGCCAGCTGCAGGGCGGACATCAGGGCGTTGACCACGGACCAGACCAGGATAGCGGGCCAGGCGCGCGCCAGGACATCCAGGGTGGACAGGCCGTCCATGCCCGCCAGAACAGAGATGCCGCCGGTCGCAAGATCCGTGCCCGCGCTGATGATCGTGCCAAGAATGCTGACGATCAGGCTCATGATCACGGCGATGATCGTCATGCCCAGCAGGGGCCAGAACTGGCCGTTGGTGGCCTTGAACGACTCGAACAGGGTGAACTTGCGCCGGTCGATCGTCATCGGCACGGCCAGGCAGAGCTTGATCGAAAGCCAGATCACGAGAGCCGCCGCGGCCAGGCCCAGGATCAAGGCGAGCAGATACATGACCGCCTGACCCGAGGCGACCCCGAGGCCGAACACGGTCACGACGATGGCGGAAAGCACCCCGCACAAAAGCCCGACGATCACCCCGATCGCCAGCGTGACCGCGAACACCCGAACCTCGTCCATGCCCAACCGCAGATAGCCCCAGGCGTTCTCGGCGGGCCGCAGCACCGACCGCGCCACGGCGGCGCTGAGCACAGCCCCGATCACCAGGCCCAGAGGCGCCAACCAGACGAGCAGGCCCATATAGGCCTGCCCCAGGGCCATCATCTCCTCAGGCGACGGATTGGACGACTGTTCCAGCGTCTGGGCCGAGGCCATGATCGCGGCCCATTGGCCGGCGCCCAGACCGAAGGTCGCCACATACAGGACCAGATAGGCCAGACCCCAGATCAGGGCTGTCACCGGATGGCGACGCACCACCCGAAATCCTTCGAACGCCGCGTCGGTGGCGGAAAAGCTCATGCTGCACTCCAGATCAGATTGGCGCGATCCTAGACCATCGTGTCGGCCGCGTCGCCCGCCGAGGTGGCGGCGGGCGACGTCGCTGCGGCGAACACGGCGCCGGACGGCCCATCCAGAAGCTGACGGCAGGCGGAGGCGAAGGGCGCGCTGAGCAGGGTCATGACCGCCCCGTAGACAAAGCCGCCGGGCACAAGCATCAGCCCGGCCACCGTCGCCAACACCGGCGGCGATGGAAACAGCTCGCCCAGGGTGGCGGGAGGCGACTGGGCCGTGATGTCCGCGAGAACACCGCTGGCGAACAGGGCGACGATCACGACGAAGGCCAGGACGAAATAGACGACCAGATAGACCAGCCAGGTGCAGACCAGCAGGCCCAGCAACGGCAGGGTGCGCCCGCGGCCCAGGGCCCAGCCCTCGACGAAGGCGAACCGTTTCAGGATCAGGGTGGCGGGCGCGATGAGGGACAGCCGCGCCATGGCGACGACGACCAGTGCGATCAGACCCAGCACCAGAACGAAGCCGCCGATCATCGCCGCCGCCTCATTGGCCTGCCACAGGGTGGCGACGAGGGCCGCGCCCAGCAGCACCAGAATGATCACGGCGATATAGGCCCCGACAAACAGCGCCAGCCCCACGACCACCAGCCGCAACTCGTCCATTCCCGCGCGCAGGAAGAAGGTTTGTTCGGGCCGGCCGATCATCAACGTCGCCCGCATGGTCGCCGCCCAGATCACGACCGCCAACACGGCCTGTCCGACGTTCAACAGCATGGACAGGCCCTGAACCGCCATCAGTTTCCCGAACATTTCCGGCGGCGGCTCGGCGCCGTCCGTCAGAGGCAGGTCCGCCAGGGTTCCGAACATCAGAGCCACAGCCAACAGGCTGAAGCCCATCATCAGAAATCCCCAGACGAAGACCGCCATGGGATGGCGCCGGATCACGCGTCCCGGCGTCGCCATGGCCTCGCCGATGGAAAATATCTCAGTCATGGGGGGCTCCTTGCGGTGTCCAGTACTCGAGTCTGCGATAGGCCGCACCCAGCAAAGCCAGAGCCAGGGGCGCCTCGAACGCGGAGATCACCACCGCCCACACGATCCACGTCGCCACGCCGGATGGCAGGCCCGCCCCCGTCAGGATCAGCAGTCCCAGGATCGGCAGGCCCACGACCACGACCAGTCCGCCCAGCAGAGGCCGGAAACTGCCCTGGGCGATCCCCATGCTGTTCAGGGACACCATGTGTCCGCGCCCCAGGGTGGCCGGGGCGAACAGCGACAGGCGCACGACCATCACCAGCACGCCGTAGAAGGCCAGCAGGGTCACGACCGCCAGCAGGACCAGTTTCCAGATCGGCCCCACCGCCGCCCAGTCCCGCAGGCGGATCGCCTCGGGGTTCAGCTCGGCCATGCCAAACACGGCCAGCAGCACTAGGGCCACGACCGACAGGATCATGGCCATGAAGACCGAACACAGCAGGGCGGCGCCCAGCAGGCGCAGTTCAGGCAAACCCAGTTGCAGACCCGCCGCCCCCAGGCCCAGCCGCCGCGCGTCGTTTCGGTCGTCGCTGATCGCCGTGCGCGCCAGGGCGCCGATCAGGATGAGGCCGGCGACCAACGCCGCCGCCGCCCAAACCCACGCCAGGACGCCGACCATGAAGGGTCGCACGGCCCACACAAGGGCGCAGACCGCCATGGCGCCCCAGGCCCAACGCCACGCCCTGACCAGGCCGACGACCGACGCCTTCAGCGCCTCGCCCAGCCGCAATCGCCTGTCGTTCGTCACGATCATCGCCCCATATCCCCGCCTCAGACATAGCAGGGGATCATGACATCACGCCAGACGACCGCTAGAAGGCCGCGATGACTGCTTCCCCCTCTCCTTCCCCTATTCACGTCATCGGCGGCGGCCTCGCCGGCTCGGAGGCCGCCTGGCAGATCGCCCAGGCCGGCGTGTCCGTGATCCTGCACGAGATGCGCGGCGTGCCCGGCGTGAAGACCGACGCTCACCAGACCGACGGCCTGGCCGAACTGGTCTGCTCCAACTCCTTCCGGTCGGACGATTGGGAATACAACGCCGTCGGCCTGCTGCACGCCGAGATGCGGGCGCTGGACTCGATCATCATGGCCTGCGGCGACGTCAACCAGGTGCCGGCAGGCGGCGCCCTGGCCGTGGACCGCGACGCCTTCTCCGACGCCGTGACGGCGAAACTGGCGGCCCATCCGCTGATCACCATCGTGCGCGAGGAGATCGCAGGCTTGCCGCCTGAGGACTGGGACAATGTCATCGTCGCCACCGGCCCCCTGACCTCGCCCGCCCTGGCCGAGGCCATCCTGAAGGCGACGGGCGAGGAAAGCCTCAGCTTCTTCGACGCCATCGCCCCCATCGTCCACGCTGACTCGATCGACTTCGACATCGCCTGGCGTCAGTCGCGCTATGACAAGGAAGGCCCGGGCGGAGACGCCGCCGCCTACGTCAACTGCCCGATGGACAAGCCCCAGTACGAGGCCTTCATCGACGCCCTGCTGAACGGCCCCAAGGCCGAGTTCAAGGACTGGGAGCACGTGCCCTATTTCGACGGCTGCCTGCCGATCGAGGTCATGGCTGAACGCGGCCGCGAGACCCTGCGCCACGGCCCGATGAAGCCGGTCGGCCTGACCAACCCGCGCGACCCGCTGGTCAAGTCCTACGCCATCGTCCAGCTGCGTCAGGACAACGCCCTGGGCACCCTGTTCAACATGGTCGGTTTCCAGACCAAGCTGAAGCACGGGGCCCAGGCCGAGGTCTTCCGCATGATCCCCGGCCTCCAGAACGCCCAGTTCGCCCGCCTGGGCGGCCTGCACCGCAACACCTATCTGAACAGCCCCCAGCTGCTGGACAAGCAGCTGCGGCTCAAGGCCATGCCCCGCCTGCGCTTCGCCGGCCAGGTGACCGGGGTCGAGGGCTATGTCGAGAGCGCCGCCATGGGCCTGCTGACCGGCCGCCTCGCCGCGGCGCAAGCTCTGGGCCGCGACCTGTCGGCGCCCCCGCCCGAGACCGCCATGGGCGCCCTGGTCGAACACATCACCGGCGGGCACCTGGAAGGGTCCAAGTTCCAGCCGATGAACATCAACTATGGCCTGCTGCCGCCGCTTGAGGCGCCCAAGGTCGATGAAGACGGCAAACGCATCCACCCGAAGGAACGCGGCCGGGCCAAGAAGCGGCTGCAGAGCATCCGGGCGATGGAAAACCTGAAGGCCTGGCGGGACGCGGGCTAAACCCGTCCGCGCACCGTCGCCCAGATCAGTCGCAGGCGCTTGACCGGTTCCGGCTCGTCGGGCGTCGTCAGGGCGGCCGAGGCCACGGCCGGGAACCCCTCGGCCGGCAAGCCCTTCAAGGCGGCGTTGGCCTTGGGCCGCGCGGCCTTCGCCTCGTCGGCCCGTCCGACTTGGCCCAGCCCCCGCACCCGCCCGGCCTCGACCACCTTGTCGGCATGACCCGGACCGGCCAGCACCTGGACCGCCGCCTGCATCGGACCGACGTAGAAGGCGTCCAGGTCATGCGGCTCGCCGTGGACGCGGCCGATGTGGGCCTCGATCAGGGCGTCGAGGGGGGCGCGGTCCAGGGCGTGGCGGACGACCAGGTCGGTCAGGGCCTCCAGCACCGGATGGCCCTTGCGGGGGATCCCGGCGAAGACCCCGTCCAGCTGTTCCGCCCACCAAGTGTAGCGCATCTCGGCCAGCAAGGGCTGGGTCACGCGCGCGGGGATCGACATCAGCTCGGCCTCGAAGGCGTAGAGCGTGATCAGATCGGCGCGGGCGCGCGCGTCGGCGACCAGGCGGGTGGACAGCCAGCGGTCCAGATCGGCGGCGCGAACCTGGGCGTCCAGGGTTCCCGCCACCGCCGCCGGATCGGGTTCAGGCGGCACGCGAAACGGCGAAATCGGCCAGGTCTTCCAGGGCCGCGCGCCAGTCCGACGCCGGCAGGACCGACAGGGCGGCCTTGGCCTGATCGGCGTAGTCGCCGGCCAGATCCAGGGTCGCGCCGATGGCGCCGGAACCGACCACCAGTTCGCGGGCGCGGGCGAAGTCCTCGGGCGTGCGCTCGCCCTTGGTCACGGTCCGCTCCCAGAAATCGTCCTCGCGACCCCGAGTGCGGGCCACCGCCAGCAGCAGCGGCAGGGTGGCCTTGCCCTCGTTGAAGTCGTCGCCGGCGTTCTTGCCGAGGGCCTCGGCGGTCGCGCCATAGTCCAGGGCGTCGTCGGCCAGCTGGAAGGCGATGCCCAGAGCCATGCCATAGTCGCGCAGGGCGGCGGTCGCTGCCGCATCGGCGCCGGCGCCCACGGCCCCCGCCTCGGCGGCGGCGGCGAACAGTTCGGCGGTCTTGGCCGAGATGATCTGCAGATAGGTGGCCTGGTCCAGGTTCAGGTCGTGGGCGCGCGTCAGCTGCAGCACCTCGCCCTCCGAGATCACCCGCGACGCCTGGGCCAGGATGCCCAGGGCCCGCATCGAATCGGTCTCGACCATCAACTCAAAAGCGCGGGCGAACAGGAAGTCGCCGACCAGAACACTGGTGGGCGCGCCCCAGATCAGGTGGGCCGCGACCTTGCCGCGTCGCAGTTCGGAGGCGTCGACGATGTCGTCGTGCAACAGGGTGGCGGTGTGGATGAACTCGACCGCGGCGGCCAGCTTCTTCGGCGACAGGATGTCGCCCTCGGCGCCAGAGGCGCGGGCGGCGGCGACGGTCAGCAGGGGCCGCAGGCGCTTGCCCCCGGCCGAAACCAGGTGTTCGGCCAGTTTGGGGATGATCGGCACATCCGACTGCATCCGATCGATGATCAATGCATCCACCTCGGCCATGTCGGTTCCGGCCAGCCGGACGAGGGCGTTCACATCCCCCTTCGGACGGGGAGAGGCGGCGAGGACTGCGTCCAAGGGATATTCTTTCACACGTCGCGCGACCTGGGCCGCGTCAGGCAATTCCGACCGCGTCCGCTTGCCGGATCGCGATGCGGCGCACAATGGTGATAGGCCCACGGAGGGTCAAGGAGATTGAGGCTTGGACATGGCTCCCGCCGCCCCGGATGTCGTCGAGAACGCTCTTCTGGACGGGCGTGTCCGCCTGCGTCAGCCCGCACGCGGCTATCGGGCGGGCATGGATGCAGCCTTGTTGGCCGCCGCCGTCGCTCCCCGTTCTGGCGACCGCCTGTTCGAGGCGGGCTGCGGCGCCGGGGCCGTGCTGATGCAGATCGCGGCCCGTCATGCCGGAGTTTCGCTGACCGGGCTGGAGCGCGATTCGGTCGCCGCCGGCCTCGCGCGCGAGAACGCCGACCTGAATCATTCTGCTGATCGAATCAGGATTCTCGACGGCGACGTGGCCGACGGGTTCCGTCCTTTGGACCTGCCCCCGTTCGACTGGGCCGTGTCGAACCCGCCCTTCTTCGACGACCCCGGCGCCCTGCGCGCCCCGGCGCCCGGCAAACAGGGTGCCTGGATGGCCGACGACGGCCTGTCCGCCTGGACCGGCCTGCTGCTGAAAGCGGTGCGCGAGGGCGGCCGGATCGTGATCATCCACCGCGCCGACCGTCTGGCGGACCTGCTGACCCTGCTGGGCGAAAAGGCCGGCTCCTTCGCCATCCGCCCGATCCAGCCCTTCGCCGACGAGCCGGCCAAACGCGTGCTGGTCCAGGCGATCAAGACCGGCAAGGCCCCCCTGCGCCTGCTTCCGCCCCTGGTGCTGCACGACCGCTCAGGGGCCAAACACACGCCCGAGGCCGAGGCGATCCTGCGGGGCGAGGCGGCGCTGGGGTGGTAGGGTCTGGCGCCCGCGATCTTCCCCCGCTTGCGGGGGAAGTGTCAGGTCGTGGCGCGTAGCGACACGCCTGACGATGGGGGAAGTCTTCTTCTGGACGAGACTTCCCTCTCCGTCGCTGGATCGGCTTCGCCGATCGACGCGACACCTCTCCCGCAAGCGGGAGAGGGTCTATGAAGTTCCCTAAATCAAACCCGCCAGCGGCGAGGACGGATCCGCATACATCCGCTTCGGCATCCGCCCCGCCAGATAGGCGTCACGCCCCGCGATCACCGCATGCTTCATCGCCCGCGCCATGCGGATCGGATCCTTGGCCCCGGCGATTGCGGTGTTCATCAGCACGGCGTCGCAGCCCAGTTCCATCGCCCGGGTCGCGTCCGAGGCCGTGCCCACGCCGGCGTCCACCAGAACCGGCACCTTGGCCTGTTCGACGATGAGGCGGACATTGACCTCGTTCTGGATGCCCAGGCCTGAGCCGATCGGGGCGGCGGCCGGCATGATGGCGGCGGCGCCGGCGTCTTCCAGCCGCTTGGCCATGACCACGTCGTCGGTGCAATAGACCATGACGTCAAACCCGTCCTTGATCAGCAGGTCCAGCGCCCGCAGCGTCTCGATCATGTCGGGATACAGATGGGCGGTGTTGGACAGCACCTCCAGCTTGACCAGGCTCCATCCCCCCGCCTCGCGCGCCAGGCGCAGGGTGCGCACCGCGTCCTCGCCGGTGAAACAGCCGGCGGTGTTGGGCAGGAAGGTGAACCGGTCCGGCTTCACATAGTCGACCAGCATCGGCTGGTTCGGATCGGTCAGATTCACCCGGCGCACGGCCACGGTCACGATCTCGGCGCCCGCCGCCTCGGCGGCGGCGGCGTTCTGGGCGTAGTCGGCGTATTTGCCGGTGCCCACGATCAGGCGCGAGGTAAAGGTGCGGCCGGCGACGGACCAGGTTTCGGGGGCTGTATCGGTCATGGGTGGTGACCTAGTCCTGTCGCGCCCGATGCGAAAGGGCGGATCGATCACGCCGCGTTGCGAGATGGCCCCCAAAGGACTAAACTAAGTGGACTAAGTTCACCCGGAGCGACGCATGGAAACGGTCAACGTCCACGAGGCCAAGACCCACCTGTCGCGCCTGCTGGACCGTGCGGCCAAGGGTGAAACCATCACCATCGCCAAGGCGGGCAAGCCCATCGCCAAACTGGTCCCCATCGAAGAGACGCCGATCGACACTTCGCGTCGGTTCGGTTTCATGCGCGGCCAGATGAAAATCCCCGACGACTTCGACACCATGGGTCAGGCCGAAATCGAGGCGATGTTCTATGGCGAAGGCGTTCACGAGGGCGGCGACGGCCAATGAGGCTGTTGATCGACACCCACCTGCTGCTCTGGGCGTCGGAGGATCGCAAACGACTTCCCGCCAAGGCGGAAGCCTTGATGGCCGATCCCGACAATCAACTGGTGTTCAGCGCGGTCAATATCTGGGAGGTCGTAGTCAAGCATGGCCTGAAGCGACCTGACTTCAACGTGGACGCCCTGGTGTTCCGCCGCCAGTTGCTGGACGCGGGTTATGAGGAAATTCCGGTGACCAGCCTGCACGCGCTGGAACTGGCAGGATTGCCGCTGATCCACCGCGACCCGTTCGACCGGCTGCTTATCGCCCAGGCCATGGCCGAAGGCATGCGACTGCTGACGGCCGACCGGCAGATCGCCTTCTACCCCGGCCCCGTCCTCAAGGTCTGATCACCCCCCGCCGACGAACTGGACCAGTTCGATCCGGTCCCCCTCGGCCAGGGCGGTGACGGCGTAGAGCGACCGGGGCACGATCTCCAGATTACGCTCGACCGCCACCTTGCGAGGGTCCAGCGCCAGTTCCTGGACCAGGTCCAATATGGTCGCGGCGTAGACTTCGCGTTGATCACCGTTGACTTGAATGCGCATGACGTTAGGTCAACCCGTTTCCACGCTGCGCTTTGACCCGCGCCGCGCCTAAGCTACAAGGCCGCCCCTGAACCGTCAGAGGTCGCCCGATTCCGGAGCCTCGATTCGAGAACCGATGTCCGACACGTCCGTCATCTATGTGCTGAACGGCCCCAATCTCAACCTTCTCGGGGTGAGGGAGCCGGAAATCTATGGTCGCGACACCCTCGCGGACATCGAACAGCGCTGCGTGACGGCGGCGGGCGACGCCCGGATCGTGTTCCGTCAGACCAACCACGAAGGCGTCCTGGTCGACTGGATCCAGGAGGCGCGTGAGAGCGCGCAAGCCCTGATCATCAATCCGGCGGCCTATGGCCACACGTCGGTCGCCCTGCACGACGCATTGAAGACGTTGTCGATCCCGGTGATCGAGCTTCATCTGTCCAATCCGGCGGCGCGCGAGGCGTTCCGTCATCACTCCTATGTGTCGTCCGCGGCGACCGGCGTCATCGCCGGTTTCGGCGCGGTCGGCTATGAACTGGCCGTCCAGGCGGCTCTCACCAAGGTTCGGGAACGCGCCTGAGGGCCGACCCGTTCGCATTCCAAGACGAAAGACAAAGGCGCACCCCAATGGCCGATGACAAGAAACACGCCGAGATCGACGCCGCCCTGGTTCGCCAGCTGGCCGAGATCCTGAACGAAACCGACCTGACCGAGGTCGAGGTCGAGCGCGGCGAGCTGCGCATCCGCGTGGCCCGCGAAATCACCATGCACGCCGCCCCGGTCCAGTACGCCGCCGCCCCTGCGCCCGCCGCCGCGCCCGTGGCCGCCGCCGCCGCTCCGGTCTCCATGCCGTCGGACCCGGCCACCATCGTCGCCCGCGCCGGCGAAGAGGTGAAGTCGCCGATGGTCGGCACCGCCTATCTGCAGGCCTCGCCCGAAGCGCCGCCCTTCGTGCAGCCGGGCGACAAGGTCAAGAAGGGCCAGACCCTGCTGATCGTCGAGGCCATGAAGACCATGAACCCGATCCAGGCGCCCCGCGACGGCGTCGTGGCCGAGATCCTGGTCGGCGACGCCCAGCCGGTCGAGTTCGGCGAGCCCCTCGTCCTGCTGGAAGCCTAAGGCGCCCTGATGTTCACCAAAGTCCTGATCGCCAACCGCGGCGAGATCGCCCTGCGCATCCACCGGGCGTGCAAGGAGATGGGCATCTCCACCGTCGCCGTGCACTCGGAAGCCGACCGCGGCGCCATGTGGGTGCGGCTGGCCGACGAGAGCGTCTGCATCGGCCCCGCCTCGGCGGCCAAGTCGTATCTGAACATCCCGTCGATCATCGCGGCGGCCGAAATCACCGGCGCCCAGGCGATCCACCCCGGTTACGGCTTCCTGTCCGAGAACGCCCGCTTCGCCGAGATCGTCGAAGCCCACGGCATGACCTTCATCGGTCCCAAGCCCGAACATATCCGGGTCATGGGCGACAAGATCAGCGCCAAACAGACCGTCATGGACGCCGGCATCCCCGTGGTCCCCGGCTCCAAGGGCGAGGTCGAGACCGTCGAGGCGGCGATCGAGGCGTCCAAGTCCATCGGCTTCCCCCTGATCGTCAAGGCGGCGGCGGGCGGCGGCGGACGCGGCATGAAGGTGGCCCTGACGGCTGATGATCTCGTGGAGGCGGTGCAGACCGCCCAGTCCGAGGCCAAGGCCGCCTTCGGCAACGGCGCCGTCTATATGGAGCGCTATCTCCAGAAGCCGCGCCACATCGAGATCCAGGTCATTGCCGACAGCCACGGCAATGTCGTCCACCTGGGCGAACGCGACTGCTCGCTGCAACGCCGTCACCAGAAGGTGCTGGAAGAGGCCCCCTCGCCCGCCCTGTCGGCCGAGGGTCGCAAGCAGATCGGCGAGACGGTCAACAAGGCCATCGCCGCCATCGGCTATCTGGGCGTCGGCACCATCGAATTCCTGTGGGAGGATGGCGAGTTCTTCTTCATCGAGATGAACACCCGGCTGCAAGTCGAGCATCCGGTTACGGAAATGATCACCGGCGTCGATCTGGTCCGCGAACAGGTTCGGATCGCCGCCGGCTTGCCGCTGTCCTTCACCCAGGAGGACATCGAGTTCAAAGGCCACGCCATCGAGGTGCGGATCAACGCCGAGAACCCCGAGACCTTCACCCCCTCGCCGGGCAAGATCACCGACTTCCACGCCCCCGGCGGCCTGGGCGTGCGTCTGGATAGCGCCATCTACGCCGGCTATTCGATCCCGCCCTATTACGACAGCCTGATCGGCAAGCTGATCGTCCACGGCCGCGACCGTGAAGAGGCCATTGCGCGCCTGAAGCGCTCGCTGAACGAGATCGTCATCGGCGGCGTCGACACCACCATCCCCCTGTTCCAGAAGCTGTTGCAGGAGCCCGACATCCTGTCCGGCGACTATGACATCCACTGGCTGGAGAAGTGGGCCGCCCGTCAGAAGGGCGACGCCTGACGCTGGCTTGATCAGAGGAACCGGCCCATGCGTATCGCGGTCTTTGCGACCAAGGCCTATGACCGCCGGTTCCTCGATCTGGCCAACGCCGAGTTCGGTCACGACCTGAGCTGGTTAGAGGCGAGGCTGGACGAGACCACCGCGCCGCTGGCCGACGGTTTCGACGCCGTCTGCGTCTTCGTCAACGATCGGCTGGACGCCGCCGCCCTGACCCGGCTGGCGCAAGGCGGGGTGCGCGCCGTGGCCCTGCGCTGCGCCGGCTACAACAATGTCGATCTGCGCGCCGCCGAAAGCCTGGGCCTGACCGTCATCCGCGTGCCGGCCTATTCGCCCGAGGCGGTGGCGGAGTTCACCCTGGGCCTGCTGCTGGCGATGAACCGCAACATCCCCCGCGCCTCGGCCCGGGTGCGCGAGAACAACTTCGCCCTGGACGGCCTGATCGGCCGCAACCTGTCGGGGCGGACGGCCGGCGTCGTCGGCACGGGCAGAATCGGCGCCCTGGTCGCGCGGGCGCTGAAGCTGGGCTTCGGCTGCGAGGTGCTGGCCCATGATGTGGTCGAGGACGCGGCCCTGACCCAGATCGGCGTCCGCTACGTGGACCGCGAGACCCTGCTGCGCCAGTCCGACATCATCAGCCTGCACTGCCCGCTGACGCCCGAGACGCGCCATCTGATCGACGGCCCGACCCTGGCGGCGGCGCGGCCGCGGGTGATGATCGTCAACACCAGCCGGGGCGCCCTGATCGACACCCAGGCCCTGATCGACGCGCTGAAGAACCATCGTGTCGGCGGCGTCGCCCTGGACGTCTATGAGCAGGAAGGCGACCTGTTCTTCGAGGACCTGTCGAACGAGATCATTCAGGACGATGTATTCCAACGCCTGCTGACCTTCCCCAATGTCCTGGTCACCGGCCACCAGGCCTTCCTGACCGAAGAAGCGCTGACAGCCATCGCCGTGACCACCCTGTCGGGCCTGACCGAGATCGAGGCCGGACGCGTCCCCGCCAACCGCGTCACCGCCGACCAGGTCCGCCCCGCCCCATGACCGAGCCGGACTTCAGCGCCCGCGGGCCTTCCGACGGCTTCGGCCCCGAGGACCTGCTGGGGTGCTACGCCCGGGGCGTGTTCCCGATGGCCGAGTCGCGCGACGATCCGCGCGTCTTCATCATCGAGCCGGAGCAGAGGGGCGTCATACCCCTGGACGCCTTCCATATCCCCACACGCCTGCGCCGCACCGTGCGCAACGAACCGTTCGAGGTGCGGGTCGATACCGCCTTCGAGGCGGTGCTGGACGGCTGCGCGGCGGCCCAGGGGCCCGAGCGCGAGGAGACCTGGATCAACGCCCCGATCCGCCGCCTGTACGCCGCCCTGTTCGCCCAGGGCTTCGTCCATTCCGTCGAATGCTGGAAGGACGAGCGGCTGGTCGGCGGCTTGTACGGCGTCTCCCTGGGCGGCGCCTTCTTCGGCGAGAGCATGTTCAGCCGCGAACGCGACGCCTCCAAGGTGGCCCTGGTCCATCTGGTCGCGCGCCTGAGAAAAGGCGGCTGGACCCTGCTGGACGCCCAGTTCCTGACCGAGCACCTCAGCCAGTTCGGCGCAGTGGAGACGCCCCAGGCGGCCTATCTGCGACGGCTGAAACCCGCGTTGAAGGGGACGGTGGACGAGACCGTCCTGATCGCGCCGATGACGGGGGCCGAGGCGGTGGACTGGGCCTTAAGACCGGCCTGAAGCCCTGTCCGGACAAGATGGGCGCGGTGTCCGGACAAGGCCGGGCTGGCTTGCCCGAGAATGCGGCGCCTTGTTGGGCCCATGCCCAAGACCCCATCGCCCCCGACCTCCGCCCTGAATGAAGCCCGCGAAATTGGGAGCGTCCTGCTCGGCGCCCTGGTCCTGGCGAGCTTGATCCGGATTCTGCTGTTTCAGCCCTTCACCATTCCCTCGTCCTCGATGGAGCCCGGCCTGGTCACCGGCGACTATATCGTCGTGTCCAAATACGCCTATGGCTGGAGCCGGGCCTCCCTGCCCTTCAACCTTCCGGTCTGGAGGGGCCGCCTGTTCGAGCGGCCGGCGGCGCGGGGCGACGTCGTCGTCTTCCGCCTGCCGCGTGATCCGGAACAGGTCTGGATCAAACGGGTGATCGGCCTGCCCGGCGATAGGGTTCAGGTCCGGGCCGGACAGGTCTTCGTGAACGGCCGCGCCATAGACCAGACCCGGCAGAGCATCGTCCGCGACCATGACGCGCCCCAGCGGAGCGTGCTGGAAGTCCGCGAAACCCTGGCCGGCGGCAAGACCTATGTCACCTACGACGGCGGCCCCGATCAGGCCGGCGACGACACGTCGGTCTATCGGGTCCCAGCGGGTCAGTATTTCATGATGGGCGATAATCGCGACAACTCGCTGGACAGCCGCTGGCCGTCCGCCATCGGCGTCGGCCTGCTGCCGGCCGCGAATATCGTCGGTCGGGCCGAGATCGTCGTGGCGTCCTGGAAACCCGGCGCCGGCCTGTTCAAGCCCTGGACCTGGCTGAACCTTCAGTGGGGTCGGTTCCTGGCCCCTGTCCGCTAGCGGGCGCGAAACTCGTCGAAGCGGATCACGCCGTCATGGTTGCGGTCCAGGCGGTCGAAGTCGGCTTTGCTCGGCGCGACGGACTGGGCCAGCGAAGGCGCGGCCGCCGCCCCCAGCGCCAGGCCGGCCACGGCGGCGGCCAGCAGCGGACGCCATCCCATGCCAACCGACGGCCGGGCTTCAGCGGATCGGTCGAGCTCGGCCTCTATGAAGCTGCGGATCGCGTCGCTGGCCGTGCGGCCTTCGGCGCGGCACCGGCTCATAAAGGCCGTCTTGGTCACATAGGGCAGGCGAACCTCGACCGTTTCGCTCTTTTTCGGCGGTCTTTGTCGGTTCATCTCGCCCTCCATGGCGACGGTCTAGTTCTTACAGCCCACCACCCAGGCGTCGTAATTGGGATTCTGAAGCCCGCTGACGGCCGGGGACGAGGCGAACATCCAGCCGCGGTAGATCTGGCGCGGTTCGGCCGGCTGGTTGGCGCCGCGCGATTGCAGCGAGACATCGACGTAGGCGATAGCGTCTTCGGTCAGTTCGTCAGGCGTCGAGACTTCGCAGGCTCGGACGCTGAAGATCAGGTTGCGGTTGAAGCGGACCGGACGGCCGCCGACTTCGACCTCGAACTTCATGGTCTCGGCTGTGGTCTTGTCGATAGCCTGGATGACGGCGAACTTGCGCCGCTGGCGGCGAGCGGGCGTGGCCGGCTGTTCGATGGCCTTTTCGACCACCGGCTTTTCGGAGGCGGCTTCTTCCTCGGCCTTTTCCGCGACGGCCTCATCCTCGGCGATGACGACGGAGGGCGGCGGCGTCACCGCCACCGGCGTCCGGGGCGCGGGTGCGGCGGCCGGGGCGGTCTCGGTCGGCGCATTGGCGGGTTGGGCCGGCGTGGTGCGCAGGATGTCGCCGATGGGATCCTGGACCGGACGGGCCTCGCGCGGCGAGTCCTGAAGGACGCTGGCGGTCACCGCCCCGGCGCTGAGCGCCGCGACGACGGCCGCCCCGCCCAGCAGGAGCCGATTCGGTCTCACTCGGGCGTCCAGGCCTGATAGTCGCCGGTCGCGGCGGGGCGTTTGGCCTCGGCGGCCAAAGAGCCTTGCGGACGCCAGGCCATCGGGGTGCCGGTGAAATTCGGCAGGTGATCCTTCTCCCACGCGCGGCGCGGCAGAGGCGCCTCGGTGGGCGGCAGGTCGAAGGTGTAGCGCAGCCAGCCGTGCCAATCGGCCGGCACCTTGGACGCGTCGGCATAGCCTTCGTACACGACCCAGCGGCGCTTGCGGCCGTCGTAGCTCGAGTTGTCCTTGGCCTCGTAATATTTGTTGCCGATCTCGTCGGTCCCGACGAAACGGCCGCGCTTGGCGATCGTGAAGAGGGTGCCGATCGTGGCCCCGTTCCACCAGGCGAAAATCTTGTTCAGCACGTCGTCAAAACCCACGCGAAATTCCCGCAGAAAAAGAGCCTGCGGCCGGAGCGGATCATAGGAACACTCGCCCCCTTCGTCCAGCAGACACGTTCGCAGAAGCGGGAAAAGCAGTCGGCATGAACCGTCTTGCAGAACTCGGGCTCCGCGATCTGACGCGCCGCCCGCCGAAACGCCTCCACGACCACCATCCGTCGGAGCCCTGTCGCCCCCTAACCCAAAGCTGATCCGATCAGGCTCTTCAGGCGATAGGCGGCGACGATCCGGGCGGTCCTGGCCTGGGTGGCGGCAGCGGCGGCGGCCGTGGCTTCGCGCTCGGCGTTCAGCAGGTCGATCTGGGGTTTCAGTCCGACGCGGACTTCATGTCGAACGCTGGCCAGGGCCTGGACCGCGGCCGCGCTTTGTTCGTCGGACGCCTGGGCCACCAGTTCGGCGGTGTGAATGTCCTGCCAGGCGGCGAGAACCTGTTCCTCCAGGCCCATGCGGGCGGCGCGCAGCCGGGCGGAGGCGGCGCGGACATCGGCGCTGGTCTCGGCGATCTTGCCGGACGTCAGGCCGCCGCTGAACAGAGTCCAGCGGCCGCGGATTCCCACGGTCGCGCTGTCGGCGCGATAGTCCGGAAAGAACTGGTCACGAACCGAGCCCGCCTCGACGAAGGCGCTGACGGTCGGCAGGCGTTCGCCGCGCGCGGCGCGGGCGGCGGCCTCGGCCGCCTCGAGATCGGCCCGCGCCTGACGCAGGGCGGGGCTGCCGCCCATGGCGATCGCCATCGCATCGTCGAGTGAGCCGGGCAGAGGCGGATTGGGTGGAATCGGTTGCAGATCAACCGGCTCGAGGCCGGTCAGATTGCGGTAACGGGCGCGGGCGGAAACCTGCATTCCCTCCGCGCGGGCCAGGTCGGCGCGGGCCTCGGCGGCGCGCGACGCGGCCTGGGCGACGTCGGTGCTGGGGGTTTCGCCGGTCCGGAAGCGCTCGCGCGCCTGTCGCTCGATTTCCACCGTCTGGCCCGCCAGCTCGCGATACAGCCTCAACACGTCGCTGGCGGCGAGCATATCGCCATAGGCCTGAACCACCGCCAGGACGACCTGCCCCTGAACGGCGTCGCCGCCGGCCTCGGCTGCAGCCATGCCTGCGCGCGCTTGCGCGATCCCCGCCGCCGCGCGTCCCCCGGTGAACAGGGGCTGTTCGAGCGTCAACTGGGCCGCCCGAGGCGTGACGTCCGCCGCGCCCAGACCGAAGAACGCCTTCGGATCAAGCCGGCCCTGACCGACCGTCCCGCTGAGGCTCAGCGAAGGCGCTCGCGCTGAGCGCGCCTGCTGCAACCGGCCTTTCGCGGCGTCGGCGCCGGCGTCGGCCTCGGCGATTTCGGGCGCATGGGCGATAGCGGCGGCGATGGCCTCCTCCAGCGTCGTCGCCTGCGCCAGACCGGGTGCGGCCAGGAACAGGACCAAGGCCCAGGGCGCAGCGTGGCGCAGGCTCATCGGAAGGCGTTCCCCGGACGCAGACCCAGCGCCTTGAACACCATGGCCGCCGGGCAGAAGCCGGTGAAACCGGACTGGATCATGTTCAGCCCTGCGAAGACGGTCAGGGCGATCCACCAGGGATGGACGGCGTAGGACAAGGCCACGCCCGCCAGCACGACGCATCCGGCGAAGATCACGACAGCACGATCAAGGTTCATCGGTAGGCTCCAGATTTAGAGGGAGGGGGTCACATGCGAAGCTTGCGGATGCCCATGATGTGCATCGCCAGCCGCTCGTAGGAGGGTTCGCTTTCGCCCCTGCGCACCTTGCGCAGGAAATATTTCTCGAAGCCGACCTTGGCCAGGTGGACCCATTTGCCGCTCGCGGCCCAGTTGACGTTGCGCGGCGGGATCTGCGGCTGGGCCACGAAGGCGACGCCGCCGTCCCCGAAGTCCGCCAGACAGACGGCGTTCCAGGTCGCCTCGGCCTCGGGCGTCTCGCCAGCGATCAGGGCGGCCAGATTGGCGGCGACGGCGGTGACCATGCTTTCGATCATGAAACCGGTCTTGGGCACCCCAACGGGAACAGGCGTCGGGCCGGTCGGGGCGATGGCGACACAGACGCCCAGAGCGAAGATCTCCGGGAAGGCGGGATTGCGCTGATGCTTGTCGATCAGGATGAAGCCGCGCGGATTGGTCAGGCCCGGGATGTCGCGGACCGCAGGCACGCCTCGGAACGCCGGCAGCATCATCGAATAGCCGAAGGGCAGTTGATGGGTCTTGGCGACAGCGCCGTCCTCGGCGATCTCCTCGACGTGCATCAGGCCCGGCTCGACCTTGGCGACACGGGCGTTGGTGATCCACTTGATGTGCCGCTCGCGCAGCTTGCTTTCCATCAGGGACTTGGTGTCCCCGACGCCGTCGAGGCCGAGGTGGCCGATATAGGGCTCGGCGGTGACGAAGGTCATCGGCGCCCGATCCCGGATCTTGCGCCGTCGCAGCTCGGTATCCAGGATCAGCGCGAACTCATAGGCCGGGCCGTAGCAGGACGCGCCCTGAACCGCGCCGACGACGATGGGGCCGGGGTTCTCCACATAGGCGTCGAACATGTTGGCGGCGTGCGAGGCGTGCGACGTCTGGCAGACGGACACCGTGTAGCCATCCGGCCCCAGCCCTTCGATTTCATCGAAGGCCAGATCGGGGCCTGTCGCAATTACGAGATAATCGTAATCGACACTGTCGCCGTTGTTCAGCTCGACCCTTTTTTCTGCAGCGTGAAGCCGTTTCGCCCCCACCGCCGTGAAGCCGATCTTCTTGCGGGCGAAAATCGGCGGCAGATGAACCTGAATCTCCTCCGGCTCCCGCCAGCGGACAGCGACCCAAGGGTTTGATGGAACGAAAGAATAAGTCTCCGACTCGGCGATCATCATCACCTCGGCGCGCCCCTTGACGGCCGCTCTTATCTCATAGGCGGCGATTGTGCCGCCCAGTCCGGCGCCGATGATCACAATCTTGGGCTTGGCCATGTTTCCCTCCAGAAGGCGTTTCCATCGCCCTTATGTGCTTGACCGAATATAATGATTACATGATATACACAATAATAAAAGTATGACACCGCGTTCGGCGGGTCCATGGAGGTCGAAAATGTTCGGATTTGGAAAGCCCAAGGCCCATCGGGAGATCGGCCCGGCCGATCTTAAAACCATGCTCGCCCAGGATCAGGTCCTGCTGGTCGATGTGCGGGAAGCGGGCGAGTTCGCCGCCGAGCATATCGCAGGCGCCGTGAACCTGCCGCTCTCGTCCTTCGACCCCGCGCGCCTTCCCCAGGCGGACGGAAAGACGGTCGTCCTGCAATGCGCGGGCGGAAAGCGGTCGGGCATGGCGCTGGAACGCTGCGCCAAGGCCCAGGCTGCGATCGATACGCACCTGGCGGGCGGACTCGGGGCCTGGAAGTCGGCGGGCCTTCCGGTCGAGCGCGGCTGACGTGCGATTGATCGGCGGGGATGGTGGAAGGACGACGGCGATGAAGATGTGGACCCTGATGGCTGCGGCCGCGCTGACGCTGTCGGCGTGCGGCGGCGCGGATGAAAAGCGCGAGCCGACCGCGAAGGCGGCGCCCGCCGGCGAGCAACTCGTCCTGGCCTCGAACCTCCTCGCCGACACCAAGACGGTGGCGGGCGAGATCACCACCCGCGACCAGTCGCAAGCCCGGGCGCGCATCTCCGGCGTCTTGGTCGTCCTGTCGGTGCGCGAGGGCGATATGGTGAGCCGCGGTCAGCAGATCGGACGGGTTGTCGACGACCGGATCGGTTTCGAGACCAGGGCCTATGGCGCCCAGGTCGCCGCCGCCGAGGCGGAGGCGACGCGCGCCCGCGCCGACCTGGGACGGATCCAGGACCTGTATGACCACAATGTCTACGCCAAGGCGCGCCTGGATCAGGCCGTCGCGGCGTCCCGCGCCGCAGACGCCCAGACTGCCGCCGCCCGCGCCGAACGCGGCGCCAGCGCCAGCATGGCCGGCCAGGGGGCGATCCTGGCGCCGGCCGCCGGCCGCGTCTTGAAGGTCGAGGTCACGGCCGGATCCGTGGTCAGCCCCGGAATGTCGGTCGCGACGATCACCGCAGGCCCCCCCGTGCTTCGTCTCGAACTCCCCGAATCCCTCGCCGGCCGGGTCAAGCCCGGCGCGCGCGTCCTGCTGACGGCGGACGATCTGCCGGTCGAAGCGCGCCAGGGACAGGTGACGCAGGTCTATCCCGCCATCGTCGGCGGGCGGATTCAGATCGATGCGGCCGTACCGGGCCTGACCACCGAACTGGTCGGCCGCAGGGTCGCGGCCTCGATCGAGATCGGCCAACGTCAGGCCCTGACCGTACCCCGGCGTTTCGTCACGACGCGTTATGGTCTGGACTATGTGGAAGTGATTTCACCTGACCGGAAACCCAGCGCCGTCCCGGTTCAGACGGCCCCCACGAACGACCCTGAAACGGTCGAAATCCTGAGCGGCGTCAAGGCCGGCGACAGGCTGGTCGCGACGAGGACGCAAGGATGAAACTGGGCCTGTCCGGGCGCCTGACGCGCTTCACCATCACCTCTCCGCTGACGCCGCTGTTCCTGCTGGCGGCCATCGCCGTCGGCCTGCTGGCCCTGTTCTCGATCCCGCGTGAGGAAGAGCCGCAGATCAGCGTGCCCATGGTCGACATCCAGGTGGCGGCGCCCGGTCTGGCGGCCCCCGATGCGGTCGAACTGATCGGGATTCCCCTCGAGACCATCGTCAAGAGCGTGAACGGGGTCGAGCACGTCTACACCCAGGCCGAAGACAATGGGGTGCTGGTGACGGCGCGCTTTCTGGTGGGGTCCAACCCCGAGGACGCCGCCATCCGGATCGAGGAGAAGCTGCGCGCCAACCGGGACCGGATTCCGGTGGGGGTCCCCGATCCCAAGGTGACGGTGCGCGGCATCGACGACGTGCCGGCCATCGTCCTGACCCTGACCCCGAAACCGGGCGCGGCGGGCCAATGGACCGATCAGGCCCTCTATGATCTGGCGCACAAGCTGCGCACCGAAATCGCCAAGGTCGATAATGTGGGCCTGACGTTCGTCACCGGCGGTCGGCCCGACGAGATCCGCATCGCTCCTGATCCCGCAAAGCTGAATCAGTATGGCGTGCCGCTGGGCCGTGTGATCGAGGCGGCGTCTCAGGCCAACCGCAGCTTCCCGGTCGGCAATGTCCGCGAGGACGGCCAGGCCGTGGCCGTCACCTCCGGCCGCACCCTGTCCTCGGCCCAGGAGATCGGCCTGCTGACCGTCCGCTCCGTCACCGGCGCGCCGGTCTATCTGCGCGATGTCGCGGACGTGGCCCAGGGGCCGCGTGAAGACCAGGCCCGGGTGTGGCGCTGGGCCCGGCATGACGGGCAGTGGGCCAGCACGCCCGCCGTCAGCATCGCCATCGCCAAGCGCGCCGGCGCCAATGCGGTGGTGGTGTCCGAAGCCGTGCGTCAGCGCGTCGAAAACCTGGAAGGCAAGCTGATCCCCGAGGGGGTCGAGGTCGCCGTCAGCCGCGACTATGGCGAGACGGCGAACGAAAAGGCCAACGAACTGCTGTTCCACCTGGCCCTGGCCACGGTGTCGATCGTCGTGCTGATCGGCTTCGCCATCGGCTGGCGCGAAGCCGCCGTCACCGCCGTGGTCATTCCCACCACCATCCTGCTGACCCTCTTCGCCTCCTATGTGATGGGCTATACGATCAACCGCGTCAGCCTGTTCGCGCTCATCTTCTCCATCGGCATCCTGGTCGACGACGCCATCGTCATGATCGAGAACATCGCCCGTCACTGGGGGATGCGCGACGGGCGCAGCCGAACCGAGGCGGCCGTCGAGGCGGTGGCCGAGGTCGGCAATCCCACCGTCGTGGCGACCCTGACCGTCGTGGCGGCCCTGCTGCCCATGCTGTTCGTGTCAGGTCTGATGGGTCCCTATATGGCGCCCATCCCGGTCAACGCCTCGGCGGCGATGATCTTCTCCTTCTTCGTCGCGGTGGTGATCGCGCCGTGGCTGATGATCCGGTTTGCGCGAAAGACCCTGGCCCATGGCCAGCACGATCACGCCCATGAAGACGGCGGCGGCAAGCTGGGACGGCTGTACGCCCGCGTGGCGCATCGCGTGATCGACAAGCGGTCCTCGGCCCGCAACTTCCTGATCGGCGTCGGCCTCGCCACCCTGGTCGCCTGTTCGATGTTCTACTTCAAGGCGGTCACGGTGAAACTGCTGCCCTTCGACAACAAGTCGGAGATCCAGGTGGTGGTCGACATGCCCGAAGGGACCAGCCTGGAAGCCACCTCCCGCACCCTGGACGAGGCGGCGGCTCAGATTCGCACCCTGCCCGAGGCGGACGCCATGGAAGCCTATGCCGGGGCCTCGGCGCCGTTCAACTTCAACGGTCTGGTGCGGCACTATTTCCTGCGCGACCGGCCTGAGATGGGCGATCTGATGATCTCCCTTCTGCCCAAGGACGAGCGCAGCCGCTCCAGCCACGCCGTCGCGCTGGATCTGCGCGACAAGCTGAAGGCCCTGCCCCTGCCCTCCGGCGCGTCGATCAAGGTGGTCGAGACGCCGCCCGGCCCGCCCGTCCTGGCCACCCTGCTGGCGGAGATTTATGGCCCCGACGCCGAAACCCGGCGCAAGACCGCGCTGGAAGTCGAAAAACTGTTCCGCTCCGTCCCCTATATCGTCGATGTCGACAACAGTTTCGGCCAGGAACGGCCGCGACTGCGGCTGGTCCCCGTTCGGGATCGCCTGGACTATTACGGCCTGTCCGAACGCGAGTTGCAGGATTCCATCGGCGCGATCCTGGCCGGCTCCACGGTCGGCTATGCGCCGCGCGGCGACGGCCGCTCGCCCCTGCCGATCACCGTCGCCCTGCCGCAATCGGCGCGCAGCTGGAGCCGCACCCTGGCCACGACGCCGGTGGCGGTGACGACCGGCCCGACGGGACCGCGCCTGATCGAACTGGGCGAGGTCGTTGACGGCCGCCGCGAGGCGGGCAGCTACGCCGTCTTCCGTCGCGACGGCCGACCGCTCGACATGGTGACGGCCGAACTGGCCGGCGAATACGAGGCGCCCATCTACGGCATGCTGGCGGTCAATCGCGCCATCGAGGCCCATGACTGGGACGCGCTGGGTCTGCAGAAGCCGGCCGTCCGCCTCAATGGCCAGCCGGAGGATGAATCCGTTCCCACCCTGCTGTGGGACGGCGAGTGGGAAATCACCTGGGTCACCTTCCGCGACATGGGCGCCGCCTTCATGGTCGCCCTTCTGGGGATCTATGTGCTGGTCGTGGCCCAGTTCCACAGCTTCAAACTGCCCCTGGTCATCCTGACCCCCATCCCCCTGACCCTGATCGGCATCGTCATCGGCCACATGCTGTTCGGCGCGCCCTTCACCGCAACGTCGATGATCGGCTTCATCGCCCTGGCCGGCATCATCGTGCGCAACTCGATCCTGCTTGTGGACTTCATCCGGCACACGGCCTCGCCCGACAAACCCTTGCGCGACGTCCTGATCGAGGCGGGCGCCATCCGGTTCAAGCCGATCCTGCTGACCGCCCTGGCGGCCATGATCGGGGCGGCGGTGATCCTGACCGATCCGATCTTCCAGGGTCTGGCGATCTCGCTCCTGTTCGGCCTGGCCTCCTCGACCCTGCTGACCGTCCTGGTCATTCCGGCCATCTATGTCGTGCTGCGGGATGACGGAAAACCCGCGACCCGATGACGCCGCACCAAGCCCCCATGGCGGATCTGGCCAGGCACGCCCATGCGGCCGCTGCGGAGTTGAAGCTGCTGGCCAATGAGCATCGCCTGTTGCTGCTCTGCCGGCTGACGCAGGAGGAACTGTCGGTGGGGCAGCTTGTGGGGCTGTGCGGCCCGTCCCAGTCCGGCGTCTCTCAGAATCTGAGACGGCTGCGCGAGGGCGGGCTGGTGAAGACGCGTCGCGACCGCTCAACCATCTATTACAGCCTCGCCGACGACACGGTTCGCCAACTCATCGACATCTTATGCGACCGCTTCGCCCGCCCTCGGACACCCGACTAGACGAAAGGACGCCAGTCCCCTCCGCCCGCGCCTTATCGACGGGGCGCCGGGGTGACGCGGGCGAACCGGGCGGCGTCCCCACGGGGCGGGGCTGACGCCTCGGTCGAGGGCGCCGAAGCCCCGGCGGAGGGCAGAAGGCGCGCGCCGACCGCCTGTCCGTCGCCGCAGAAGATTTCGTACAACATGCCCATCACCGCCTGGGCGCGTTCGTCGGCGATGGAATAGTAGATCGAACGCGACTGGCGCCGGGTCTTGACCAGGCCGTACTGGCGCAACTCCGCCAGTTGCTGCGACAGAGCCGGCTGCTTGATGCCCAGATCCGCCTCGAGCTGTCCGACGGATCGCTCCTCCGCAGCAATATGGCAGAGGATCAACAGCCGATTTGTATTGGCCAGCTGACGTAGCAGTTCGGCGGCCTGGGGCGCCTTGTCCTTCAGCCGCCCCATGGCCGCGGCCTGGTCGTCGCTCATGCGCGGCGCTCGCGATAATACCAGGGCGCATCACCGTCGCCGTCAGCCAGGGCCGCATCCAGAGTGGTGGCGGCCGGCTCCAGCAGGGGCTCGCCGGGCGACCATCCGGCCGGCGTCGACGCCTGCTCACGGTCGGCGGTCTGCAGCGCCGTCACCAGCCGCAGCAGTTCATCGACCGATCGGCCGATATTCATCGGATACCAGCTGATGGCGCGCACGATCCCGGTCGGATCGATGACGAAGCTCGCCCGCACCGTGGCGCTGTCGCTGGAGCCGGCGTCGACCATGCCGAAGGCGTGACCGATGGCCATGGACGGATCCTCGATGATGGGGAAGGCCACCTTCACGCCGAAGCGGCGATAGATGTCCTTCAGCCAGGCCAGGTGGGAATAGAGGCTGTCCACCGACAGAGCCATCAGGTCACAGCCCAGAGCCTCGAAAGCGTCCGCCCGCCTGGCCAGGGCGATGAACTCGCTGGTGCAGACCGGCGTGAAGTCGGCCGGGTGCGAGAACAGCACCAGCCACCGCCCGCGATAGTCGCTGAGCCGTTTCTCGCCCTGGGTCGTGCGCGCGATGAAGTCCGGAGCCGGATCATTGATACGGAGGGCGCGGAGGGCGCTGGGGCTGTGTGGCGGGGCGGTCTCAGTCGAATCCATGGGGCGGAATCTAGTGACTTTCAGGCCGCTTCGCCATACTGAAATACATACCTGCAAGAACTATGAAGGTGTTTATACGTCGATCGCGGACACGGACGGCTCGAGCTCCGCAACCCACCCGCGACCAGGTCGCCATATCCAGGGAGGTATTCACCCGCGTCAACGGTGTGGACGCCTCTGGCGCCCAGGTGTGGTCGGCGCAGGTTCTAGTCGTCGGTCCAGGTTTGATGGCGGAAGCGCGCAGGCCGGGTTCGGCCGTGGCCGGCGCCGACCTGCCAAGGGCGTCAGCGAACAGCCTGGCGATGTAGGCCGAGCCGTTGCCGGTCATGACCCGCTCGACGACGATGCGTGACGCTGAGGGTGTCCAACACCGCACACAGGGAACGGTCGGCCGATGTGAGGCGCTATGCGCTTGAGATGAGCGGTTCGCCCGCCGCTCCAGGAGCCGCCCATGCCCATGAAAATCTCTCACTTTCCCAACCCGACTTCCGGGGCACGGACGCAGCCAGAGACGATCACATGAACGCCCGGTCGACGTCGGGCCTGGCGCAGGGCGGTCTCGGCGGGCCCGAAGATCAGCTGCTGGAAGACGGACAGGAGGAAGTCTTCTCCCGCGCCGAGATCGAGAGCGGGCGCATCGAACACCATGCCAATACCCAGACCGCCCCTGATCCGGGCGAGATTGAACCTTCGTCCCCTAACTCAGACCAGAGCCTGACCGCGCCGGCGGACGCCCGCGCCAAAGACAAGGCCCGGGGCGCGGCGGCCTGAGCATGGTTCAAGGCCTACGCGACCCCATCCCGGACACGGCGGTTCATCTTTGCGTCGACATGCAGCGGATGTTCGTCGAGGACACGGAGTGGCGCACCCCCTGGGCAGCTCGCGTGCTGCCCGTCATCGAACGGCTGTGCGAAGCGAAGCCGGAACGCAACGTCTTCACCCGCTTCATCCCCGCCGCGCGCCCGGGCGAAGGCAGGGGCACATGGCGCGGCTACTGGGAGAAATGGTCGTCGATGACTCTCGACGCCCTGGGCACTGAATTGGTGGATCTGGCGACGCCGCTTCAACGCTTCGTCCCTCCCGGACGCCTGATCGACAAACACGGCTACTCGCCGTGGTTCGGAACCGATCTCGACCCGGTGCTGCGGCGAAGCGGCGTGGACACCCTCGTCGTCACAGGCGCGGAGACGGATGTGTGCGTCCTGGCGGCGGTGTTGGGCGCGGTCGACCTTGGCTACAGGGTCGTGGTCGTCAAGGACGGCCTGTGCAGCTCTTCGGACGCCTCTCACGACCGACTGATCGCCCTCTATCACGAGCGCTACGGCCAGCAGGTCGAAGCGGCGGAATGCGCGGAGGTTCTCGATGCCTGGCGCTGACAGGGACGCCTGGCGGCCGATCAGTCCGCCCGACGAGAACGGCCCCCGCGACGGCGCCCTCCCGGCCTATGTCGCCAATGGGCTGATCGGGCTTCGGGTCAGGGAAATACCGCTCATGGCAGGCATGACCCTGGTCAACGGGGTGGTCGGGGAAAATCCGGAGCGGCGGGTGGAAGCGGCCGCCCCCGTCCCCTACCCGCTCGCCGCCGATCTCTGCGTCAATGGCGTCTGGATGTCCGATCAGCCTTGGGCGGTCTCGGACCTTCGCCAGGCCTACGATTTCGCCACGGGTGAACTCACCAGCCGGTGCCGTGTCCGGCTCGGCGGAGTGGATGCCGCCATCGAGATCCTGACTCTCGCCAGCCGTACCGCGCCGACCCTGGTGATGCAGGAAATCCATGTGCGGCCGGACGTGCCCTGCCACATGCGTTTGCGCGCCGTTGTGGCGACCACGGACCTGCGCGGACGGGTCGCCCGACGCCGCACCGACACGCCGGGCGAGCCTGAGCCGGCCTGTGACGGGTCTCTGCTGTGGTCGACCGAGGGGGACCTGTCCACATGCGGTGTCGCCCTGGCGACCGAGACCACGCCGGGGGCCTCCCCCGACGTCACCGCCTGGGACGCGACCGGACCATTGCAGACCACCTACGACCTCGGCACGGTCGGCAAGCGGGGCGCGAGCCTCAGACAGATGGCCGCGCTCATCCCCTCGCTGATCCATGCACGCCCCGACGAAGAGGCGGTCCGCCGGGTTGCGCGGGGCGCCCAGACGGGTTTCGACGTCCTGAGAGCCCGAAACCGAGACGCGTGGCGCGAACTGTGGCGGGGACGCATTGTTGTCGATGGGGCGACGCCAGACCACCAGGCGCTGATCGATGCGGCCTATTTCTACCTGAACAGTTCGGTGCATCCAGCCTCGCCGTCCGCAACTTCGATCTTCGGCCTCGCGACCTGGCACGACTACAATTATTACTTCGGCCACGTGATGTGGGACATCGACGCCTTCTGCGTGCCGCCCGTGATGCTGTCTCAGCCGGACGCGGCGCGGGCGCTGCTGGATTTCCGGAGCCGGGGCCTGAGGGCGGCGAAATCGAATGCGCGGCTCTCGGGCCGGCAGGGCGTGCAGTTTCCATGGGAGGCCGCGCCCCTGACGGGGCAGGAGGCGGCGCCGGGGGCCGGGTCGGCGGCGGCGCACGAAGACCACGGGTCGCTGCATGTGGCGCGGGCCTTCGCCCTGTTCGCCGACGCGACGGGCGACGAGGCCTTCTTGAGGGACGACGCCTGGCCTGTGCTGGAAGGCGTGGCCGACTGGATCGTCAGCCGCCTGACGCGCACCGCGCGCGGATATGAACTGATACGCGCCACGGGCCCCGCCGAAGTGCCGGATCCGCCCGACAACGACGCATTCAGCCTGATGTTGTCGCACGACGTGCTGTGTCGCGCTGTCGCCGCCGCCGAAGCGACAGGACGCACGCCCCGGGCCTCATGGGCCGAGGTCAGGGACAACCTCTATCTGCCGGTGCGGTCCGACAAGGTCATCGCCGCGCATGACGCCTTCCGCATCGACGAACCCAAGGGCGCGACTCCCTCGCCGCTGGGGGGCCTCTTTCCAGGCGGGTACCAGACCGACGAAGCAGTCGAACGCCGGACGCTCGACTTCTACCTGGCGCACTGGCGCGATTATGTCGGCGCGCCGATGCTCCCCGCCCTCTATGGCGTCTGGGCCGCCCGGACCGGCGATCGCGCCCTGGCGCTGAAGCTGTTCGAGGAGGGGTACGCGGCCTATGACGCGGGGCGATTCCACCAGTGCCTGGAATACCGGCCCGACCACCCTGACAGCGAGACTGCGGCCGGTCCCTTCTTCGCCAACCTGGGCGGGATGTTGCTGGGGCTGCTGTTCGGCTTCACCGGCCTCGATGCGAAGGGCGATCCCGCCCATTGGCCTGATCGCCCTGTAGTCCTGCCCGAAGGCTGGCGTGCCATCTCCGTCGAACGTCTCTGGTTCGGCGGACGAACGGCCGCCCTGAGGGCGGATCAGGGGGCGGAGCGGGCCGTCATCAAGTTTCATTGAAAAGGAAAGAGACCCATGTCCGTCATCGACAAGGCGCTGGCCGCCATAACGCCTCAGCCTAACGAAGAGAAACGCCAAGAGGCCACTCAGAAGGCCAGAGAGGCGGCGGCGCCGGGAGATTGGCTGTCGCTGGCCCTGGATCACCATGACCAGATCCGCGCCGCCTTCGCCGAAGGCCGCAATGTCCGTTCGGCGGCTGACCGCCGCGCCGCCATGGACCGGCTGGCTCTGGTGCTGAACGGCCATTCCCTGGCCGAAGAGATCGTCCTCTATCCGGCTATGGCCCAGAACGGTCACAAGATGCAGGCGGGCGTGGCCTATTCCGAACAGACGACCGCCAAGATGCAGATGGCGGAGTTGGAGAACATCGCCCCTTCCTCGGACGCCTGGCTCGACAAGTGGGGCCACATCGAGGGCGCGGTGCTGACGCACATGTTCGAGGAGGAGAACGGCTGGTTCATCCACCTCAAGGAAAAGGGCGAACATCAGGACCGCCTGACCGCCCGTTACAAGGAGGAGTTCGAGCGCTACGCCGGCGCACTGTGACCGCGTCGCAGTCTGGGCGTTAAGGGCGTTCCGTCTGAACCCGCCCCTTGAAGGGACGGGTTCAGACGGCCGGGGCCGTGAGCTCACTTCCCCTGTACATCCGCCTCCCGGCGCCGGGCCACGGTCGAACGTATCGATCGGTGACGCGGCAGGACCTGGCCGTCGAGGTCGATCATCAGACCGCTTCTCGCCAGCCCGGCTGGTGCAGCCGTCAATGCGGCTTCAGGATCACCTTGGTCCATTCATTCTGGTTTTCCTTGAAGTTCTTGTAGCCCTCCGCCGCCTGTTCGAGAGGCAGGCGGTGGCTGATCAGGTCGGTGGTGTCGATCCCCCCCTCCAGGATCAGCTGAAGCAGCTGCGGCAGGTAGCGCTGGACGTGGGTCTGGCCGGTCTTGAGCGTCAGCCCCTTCTCCATGAAGGCCCCGACGGGGAACTTGTCGGCAAAGCCGCCATAGACGCCAGGCACCGAGACAGTGCCGCCCTTTCGGACCGCCATGATGGTTTCGCGCAGCACATGGGGGCGGTCCGTGCCCAGCCGCGTCTCCTGCTTGACCGCATCGATGATATTGTCGGGCGAGAAGCCGTGGCTCTCCATGCCCACCGCATCGATGCAGCTGTCGGGCCCCAGACCCGCAGTCATCTCCAGCAGGGCTTCGCGCACCTTGACCTCGTGATAGTTCAGCACCTCCGCGCCGTTAGCCTTGGCCAGCGCCAGACGGTTGGGATGATGGTCGATGGCGATGACCCGACCTGCGCCCTGCAGGATGGCGCTCTTGACCGCGAACAGCCCCACCGGGCCGCAGCCCCAGATCGCCACTGTGTCGCCGGGCTGGATCTGCGCGTTCTCCGCGGCCATCCATCCCGTCGGAAAGATGTCCGACAGGAACAGGACCTTCTCGTCCTCGATGCCGTCCGGGATCTTGATCGGACCATAGTCGGAATAGGGGACGCGCGCATATTCCGCCTGCCCTCCCGCAAAGCCGCCGGTCAGATGGGAATAGCCGAACAGGCCGGCGACCGACTGCCCATAGGCGATCTCGGTAGCGTCCGCCTTGTCGGCCGGGTTGGAGTTGTCGCACGCCGCCGGCATCGACTTCTCGCAGAAGAAGCACTGGCCGCAGGCGATGACGAAGGGCACGACGACGCGGTCGCCCTTCTTCAGGCTGGTGTTGCCCCGGCCGACCTCGACCACCTCGCCCATGAACTCATGGCCCAGGATGTCGCCGTTGGACATGCCGGGGATCATGCTGTCGTACAGGTGCAGGTCCGAACCGCAGATGGCGGTGGCGGTGATCTTGATGATGGCGTCGCGAGGATTGACGATCTGCGGGTCAGGGACGGTGTCGACCTGAACATTGTGTTTGCCGTGCCAGGTGAGCGCGCGCATGGGCGTATCCTTATCGAATGGGGACGGAAAAATCAGAAGTGGCGAGAGGCGCGGGGCGCGGCGTCAGGCGCCTTGGAGGTCGAGATCTCGCCCGTCTCCATCAGCTGCTTGAAGCGACGAAGCTCGCGTCGGGCCTGGATGCGGGGTTCGCGCTGCATCACCTTGGCGACGACCTTGCCGACGATCCCCGCAGGCGGCTCGTAGCTGATGAAGACCCGCACCTCCGTGCCCCGCCCGAAGGCGTTGTCTCTGAACGCCACCCAGCCTTCGTGGTCGACGTCGGAGCCTTCGCTGGAGGTCCAGGCGATGCGTTCGCCGGGAACGTCCTCGGTGATTTCGCTGGTCAATTCGACGTCCTTGTCGCCTGGGCCGGCGACGATCCAGCGCGAGCGGCCGTCTCCCAGCACCTCGACCGACTTCACGGTCTCCGAGAAGGTCGGCAGGTTCGTGAGATCGCGCCAGTAGGCGTATAATTCATCGCGAGGCCGATTGATCAGGACGGCCCTGAGGCTGGACGCCTCGTATTCGCCCTCGCGTCGATCCTTGTCGACGAATGCGGTCGACCCGACATCGGCGTCGGTCGAAACTTCACTATAAGACATGGGCTTAGCTCCGGTCAGCTGAGTCTGGTCAACCACCCGGCCGGAGCTTCGTTCCCAGTGTCCGCGAAGGAACAGGCGCGGCTGCCGGGGGTCGGAAGCCGGACCCAACCCCGGAGTTCCCATGACAGACGCCCTCGCCCAGACCGCCGCCGAAAACGCCCGGCCCTGGCCGAGCAGGCAAGATGGCGGAGCCTGGCTCCGGCGCCTGAGCCGAAGCCAGACAGGAGATCGCCCGCCGATCCTCACGGGGCGGCGTGACATCCGCAGGCGGTCTTCGTCAGGCCGCTGGCATCCAGGATCCGGATCTTCCCCCGCCCGGTGCGCGCTCCCCCGGCGCCCTCAAGCGCCCGGCACGAGCCGTTGACCGTGGAGCGACGGAGCCCGAGCATGTCGCCGATACGCTCCTGCGACAGCAGGATGTCCTGGCGCGGGGCCGCGCGGTGAATGGACAGCAGAAGGTCCGCGACGCGAGCGGTGGCGAGATGTCGGCCGACGCAGACGAGGCGGCGTTCCAGCCTGGCGCGTCTGCGGTCCTCTGCGTCCAACAGGTGGAGCATCCCTGCCTCACCCGCCCGATCGAGCCAATCGACCAAAGCAACCCGATAGATTTCCCCGTCGGTGATCCACTGACCGGCGACGGAGCGGCCGGTCCCGGTCGCCACCACGTGACCCGGTCCCAGGATTTCGGCCGACAGGTCCGAGCCCGCCGCCTCGGTGGCCAGGCAGCCGGAAACGATCACCGCCACCTCCCCCGCCCCGAGGTGGAAGTCGCCCGCGCGGCGGGCCTCGACGACGCCCACCGACAGCGCCCAACGACGTCGCTCAGGCGGCAAGGGCGCGAAGGCCTGCCACAGGCGCAGGGTTTCGGTCGTCAGACCCGAAGCGGCCGAGGCCGGCCGTTGACGCGCAGGCGCGCTCGCATCCGCCAAACAGTCGGGCGCAAAAGCGGAGGATTGTTCTTGGGGCATGCTCTTTCCTGCGCCTCCGTTTCGGGGGGCGCATTCACATAGGTGAACGACGCCCCGGGAACCTCTAGTCTCTGTCAGATCGCCGCGACGCCGTGAGGTGGTCGCGGCGATCTGACGCTCAGACAGGCTCGCACTGAAGCCGCAGGAAGGCGGGGTCGAACTCCGCCAGTTCTGCGAGCCTGTCCCAATCCAGAATTTCGATCCGTCCCTGGCCCCAGGTCAGGATGTTCCTGGCGCGGAGATCGGCCACCAGCCGGTTCACGTGCACCGTGGACAGGCCCAGCACGTCGGCCAGGACGGCCTGCGACAAGGGTAGTTCGAACCTACAATCGGTGGCGTGACGCACGACCTCGAGCCGCTTGTAGAGTTCGCACACAAGGTGCGCGAGGTGCGCAATGGCGCTCCGCCGGCCCATGGACGCGATCCACTGGCGATGGATCGCCGCGTCGATCACGGTGTCGAGCCACAGCAGCCGGGTAAGGTGAGGATGCTCCTCGGTAAGCCGACGCAGAACGGTGTGAGGCGCCGGGGCGATCACGCACTCCGTCAGGGCGACGACGCCATGGTCCATCTGCTTCATCATGAAGCTATGCAGATCGACAAAGTCGCCGCTGACATTCAGTTCGGTGATCTGCCGTCCGCCATCCGCGAGTGTCGAATAGCGAGCCGTGAAGCCGCTGGTGAGCAGAGTGCTGTGCTCCGGCCGCGCGCCCTCCCGGACGATGTCGGTCCCGGCGGCGACGCGTTGCAATGGCCCCAGCACCTCACGAAGCGCCGCCGCTTCTTCAGGCGTCAGAGCATCCCTGCGGCTCAGCTTTTCGATCAGACCGTACAAAATCACCCCACCGCCGCCTAACGTGTCCGGGGTCCAAACGTTGCGAGGCGGCGGGACGTTCACATGGGGATGCGCGTCGCAGAACACGCGCTCGGGGTTGGCCCATGAGGCGCGCCAACCTGCTTCTGCTTCACCCAGTCGGGTGTGGGTGCGGCGCTCCCGAGGCGGGCCCTCGACGGCCATGGAGGACCGGCCTGGGAGTTGGACATCCTTCCAGGGCTAGTCTTCGTTCAATCTCGCCAGCATATGGGCCACGGCCTTCGCCGACATCGCTTCGGCGATCAGCCCGGTGACGACAGCCCCGGCGGTGTCCGTGCAGAGAATGCGGAACGGACCCGCGCCCCGGACGTCGATCTCGCCGTCCCGCAGCACCTCGCCCGCCAGATCCTCGCCGTCGAGGTCCCGGAATGGGCGTCCATTCAACATGTGAAAATGATAGTGCGGCATGGACGCCCGGCGGTTCGAGGGGATCAGTCGAGGAGGACGGTGGTCTTGCCCGCGCCTGGTCCTGCGCCCAAGTCGGCGCCGGTGACGGGGTTCGCGTCCGGATCCGACGCGGTTCGCAGCGCGAAGGCGTTCACGGACGACTCGTCGGCTGACTCGAGGACGACCGAAGCCGAACCGTCGCCGCCGTCGACAGCCATCTGGTTCTCCTGATCCTCGACATATTCCCACTGCTCGCCCTCGTTCCAGGGACCGCGTGTATTCCCCTCGCCCTGCGACAGGTCATAGTATTTGTCGCTGAACTCGGGCACGCCGCCGATCTTGCCGGCGGGGAAGTTGGGATCGATGGCGTAGAGCGCCTTTTCGAATGACTTCTGGTGCGCGACCTCGCGGGTCATCAGGAACATCAGCGCATCCTTGACGCCCGGATCGTCGGTGACGTTGATCAGGCGCTCGTAGACGATCTTGGCGCGGGACTCGGCGGCGATGTTCGACCGCAGGTCGCAAGCCGGATCGCCGATCGAGTCGATATAGGCCGCCGTCCACGGCACGCCCGCCGAGTTCACCAGCGCCGGCGCGCCGCCGTACAGGATGGAGGTCGTGTGGCTCTCGCCCCGATCGTTCAGGGACATGTACAGATCCGCCTCCTCCAGCGCCGCCTCGGCCATCTTCCCCTTGGCGCCGCGGTTCAGCATGGCCACGATCGAACCGATCACCTCCAGGTGGCTGAGTTCCTCGGTGGCGATGTCGAGCAGCATGTCCTTGCGGCCGGCGTCCTCTTCAGCCAGCGCCTGCGTGAAATAGCGCATCGCCGCCGCCAGCTCGCCCTGCGGACCGCCGAATTGCTCGAGCATGAGCGTCGCCAGGCCGGGGTTCGGCTCGGCGACGCGCACCGTGTACATCAGTCGCTTGTTGTGAATGAACATTGAGAGGGTCCTCCTGGGGGGTGATGGACCCGTAACCGGAAGCCGTCATCGCTGTTCCGAAAGTCACACAGCAGACGTTCGACCGGGCGTTCGGCGCGGCGCCCACGTCCCGGCGAAACATCGCCAGACCGTTCTTGGCCAAGCCGAGGTCGCCGAGATCATGACGACGGCTCTGGGACGCTTCCCGTCCCAGTTCCAGTCCGAACTCAGGGCTGATGCAAGCCCGCGCGACGACCGGGCTGCGCTCAGGCGATCACGGCCAGCAGCACCGCCACCCAGTGAACGGCGGCGGCGGCCACCACGTGGCCGTGCCAGATGGCCCGTCGGAACCGGAGCGCCTTGCGCGCATAGAAGCCGACCCCGATCGAATACAGCAGGCCGCCGACCGCCAGCAGGATCAGCGGCGCGATCCCGAGGCTCTCCATCAACGGCTGAACCGCGATCACCATGAGCCAACCCAGGGCCAGGTAGATCGCGATCCAGAAACCGCGCCCCAGGCCCGGCAGCAGCAACTTGGCCAGGGCGCCGAACAGCGCCGTGGCCCAGACCGCCGCCGTCATCCCCCACGCCCAGGCCCCCGTCAGATGTTGGGTGGTGAACGGCGTGTAGGAGCCCGCGATCATGAGGAATATCCCCGCATGGTCGAAGCGCCGCAGCACGGGCTGAAACCGCGCGGGCGCGAAATTATAGGCCGTCGAAAGCGCGAGCATCGTCAACAACCCGCCTGCGTAGATGGCCGAAGCCGCCAGGCGGCCGACATGGCCGAACCCGATCGCCAGACCCAGCAGCATCCCGCCCCCGACGAGAGCGAGCGCCAGACCCGTCAGGTGCACCACCAGATCGGCCAGCCGCGCCTGGGGGTCGTCATAGTGTTTCATAAGCGTGGATGGGTCGGTCACGGGCGTATCCGATGCTGGGCCGCCAACGGCTACACCGCCTCCAGGAGGCGCGCCAAGCGCTGCGGCGATTTCAAGCGGCCAGTTCGAGGAATCTGCCGCTTAAACCGTCACCGGCACAGGCCATCCGCCAGGCGCCTCAGCCTGTCACGCCAATTGCCGCCGACATCATCGGCCTCAAGGGCGATCACAGCCGGATCAGGTTCTGCGGCAGGCCGGGCGTCTTGACCCGCAACCGGTAAAGGCCGCCCAGAGTCGGTTGTTCGCCGCGCTTGTCGGCGTTCCCCAGCCAGGCCGTGGTCATATAGAGGTCGCGCAGATCCTCGCCGCCGAAGGCCGCCTTGGTGACGGTCTGGACCGGCATGTCGATCTTGCCGATCCGTTCGCCCTCAGGCGAAAACTGCGCCACCCCCCAGCCGTTGAACAGACCGACGTGCAACACGCCGGCGGAATCCATGCTGGGACCGTCGGCATAGCCGTCGTCGGTCACGGCGAAGACCCGCCGGTTCGACAGCGCCCCGTCGTCATGGTCGAAGGCCAGGATGGTCCTGGCCAGGGTGTCGTGGTGATACAGGGTGCGGCCATCCGGGCTGAGGCACGGCCCGTTGGTGACGCCATAGCCATCGTCGTGCCGTGTCAGCTCGCCGTCGGCCCAGCGATACAGGGCGCCGGTCTTGACCACCTCGCTGTCGTCCATCGAGCCGAACCACAGCGACCCGTCAGGGGCGACGAAGCCGTCGTTCAGCCGGTTCTGCGGCCGGTCTTGCTCGACCGGTTGGATCAGAGTGAAGACACCCGTATCCGGTTCAAACCGGTGCAGGCCGCCGCGCACCCCGCAAACCAACGATCCGTCCTCGGCCGGCAGGGCGAAACCGATCTGGTCGGGCGTGTCCCAGGACGCCGTGTCGCCGGTCGCCGGCGTATAGCGGTGCAAGCCCCGGCCCTTGATATCGACAAACCAAAGGGCCCCGCGCACGGCGTCCCAGGCGGGGCCTTCCGCCAGCTCGGCCCCCAGGTCCCAGACCAGTTCGGCTGCGGCGCTCATTGTCCGCTTCCGAACCAGGCCGCGACAAAGGCGCACGCAGCCGCACCCACCTCGTCCGCCGTTCGGCCGGGTCTGTAGAGGGCCGAGCCGATGCCGAAGCCGTCGGCGCCCGCCGCGCGCCAGGCGCCCATGTTGTCCGGATCGACGCCGCCGACCGCATAGACCGGCTGCCCCTTGGGCAGGACCGCCTTGATCGCCTTGACGGCGCCCGGTCCGGCCAGTTCGGCGGGAAACAGCTTCAGCACGTCGGCCCCCGCCTCCAGCGCAGTAAAGGCCTCCGTGGGAGTGAAAAAGCCGGGCATGGTGAACAGGCCCAGCGCACGGGCGCGTTCGATTACGCGCGGGTCAACGTTGGGCGAGATCACCAGTTGCCCGCCCGCATCCGCGACGTCCTGCGCGGCCGAGGGCGTCAGGACCGTGCCCGCTCCCACCACCGCCCGGCCATCCATCGCGTCACGCAGCCTCCGGATGCTCTCCAACGCGCGGGGAGAGTTCAACGGCACCTCCAGGCAGGTGAAGCCGGCCGCGACCAGGACCTCGCCGATCTCGACCGCCTCCTCGGGCGTCAGGCCGCGCAGGATGGCCACGAGGGGCAGCGTCTTCAGGGCCTTTTCGACGGCCTGGGTCATGGGATCGCCTTCCAGATGCGGTGGAGTCCGTGCGCCACAGCCACTTCGCCGGAGGTGCTGCGGATGTCTTTAAAGCCGGCCAGAGCCAGGGCGCGTGCATAGCGTTGGCCCAGGCCCGCCTCGCTCACCACCTGCACCGGCTTGTCGCGATGGGTCGTCTCGGCCGCCAGTTCGGCGCCGATCAACAGGCCGGACAGGAAGTCCGCCGCTCCCTCTGGGCGCAAGGAGCCGGCCAACTGCCGGACGCGAACAGTGAACAGGTGGGCGGTGACGGCCGGGTCGGACAGCGCCAGCCGCACCCCGTCGTCGAAGGCGGCGTCGTCACCGCCCGGCGCTCCCATGTCGCGACCGATCAGTGTGGCGTGGCGCACGGCGGCGAACAGTTCGCCGGTCAGATAGGTGCGAAAGCCCGCGAGGGCGCCGTTCTCGACCCGCACCCATTTGCTGTGGGTGCCGGGGGCGATCATCAGGCCTGTTTCGTCTGGGCCGAACAGCCCCAGCGCCTGCGTCTCCTCGCCGCGCATGACGTCGCCCAGTCCCTGGGGCGTCAGGGCGACGCCGGGAACGATATAGATGTCGCGCGCCGCATCCGGTCGGGCCAGTCGCGCAGCCAGGGTCGCCACATCGGCCGGGCAGAAGGCATAGGGCGTCTCGATCCAGCCTTGGCGCGATCCGGCCATGCCCGCGATCAGCACCGGCGCCAGGTCCAGCCAGTCGCCCGCCACCTCTTCAAGCACCCCGAGGAAGGCGCCGGAGGCCAGGCGGCCGACGCCGCGGGGGTCGATGCGCCGATCCAGCACCGCCCCGTCCGCCCCCAGTCGCATGACGCGCAGATTGCTGGTGCCCCAGTCGACGCCGATCAGTCCGGTCATCTCGATGCGTTCATACAATGAGCGATCACCACCAGATCGAATAGACCAGGATCAGGAAGGCCACGACGCCGACCGCGGCCAGATTGAAGCCCAGCGAGGTCTTGTAGCTGATCTGGTCCAGCTTGATCTTCATGGCGTCTGGCTTGGCCGGGATCAGCAGCGACACGACCACGGCCGCGACCAGGGAGACGACGAAGACGACGCCGACCCGGTTCATGAAGGGGAAGATGAACTGGCCGGTCTCCTGCAGCCACCAGAAGATGGCCGACAGCACCACCGAGCCGATGGCGGCGGTCAGGGCGCCGGCTTCCGAGGCCCGCTTCCAGAACAGGCCCAGCATGAAGATGACGACGATGCCCGGGGTGAAGAAGCCCGTGAACTCCTGGATGAACTGGAAGGCCTGATCAAACCCGCCCAACAGGGGACGGGCGGTCAGGATGCCGATGACCACGGCGGCGACGGCGGCGATGCGGCCGACCGTGACCAGCTGGTGCTCGGGCACGTCTTTCTTGATCTTGGCGTAGAGGTCCAGGGTGAAGATGGTCGAGATCGAGTTCACCTTGGACGCCAGAGAGGCGATGATGGCGGCGATCAGGGCGGCGAAGACCAGACCCTTCAGACCGACCGGCAGCAGATTCATCATCGACGGATAGGCCTGGTCCGGCGCCGACAGGTTCGGGGCCAGGATCAGGGCGGCCATGCCGGGCAGGACCACGATCACCGGCATCAGCAGCTTCAGATAGGCGGCGAAGGCGATGCCTTTCTGGGCTTCCGGCAGCGACTTGGCGGCCAGGGCGCGCTGGATGATGTACTGGTTGAAGCCCCAGTAGCTGATGTTCATGACCCACAGGCCGCCCAGCAGAACGGCGATGCCCGGCAGCTCCTGATAGTGCGGATTGTCCTTCGACAGGATCATGTCGAACTTCTCGGGGAACTGGGTCAGCAGAGTGTGGAAGCCGGCCGCCGCGCCGCCCTCGCCGCCGATGGTCGACAGGGCGATGAAGCCGATGATCAGACCGCCGCAGACCAGCAGGGCGACTTGCACGATGTCGGTCAGGGCCACGGCCTTGAGGCCGCCCCACAGCTGATAGGCCAGGGCGAAGACGCCGATGGCGACGATGGCGTAATCCTGGTTGAAGCCGGTCACGGTGTGGACGGCGATGGCGCCCAGCCACAGGATCGAGGTCACGTTGACGAAAACGTAGAGCAGCAGCCAGAAGACGGCCATGACGTTGCGGATCGTCGGCCCGTACCGCTGCTGCAGGAACTGCGGCATGGTGACGATGTCGTTGCGCAGGAAGATCGGCAGGAAGAACTTGCCGACGATCAGCAGGGTCAGGGCCGCCATCCATTCATAGGAGGCGATGCCCAGGCCGATCACATAGCCCGATCCGCTCATGCCGATGATCTGTTCGGCCGAGATGTTGGCCGCGATCAGCGAGGCGCCGATGGCCCACCAGGGCAGGCTCTTGGACGCCATGAAATAGTCGGTGGAGGTCTTCTGCTCGCCGGCCTTGGTCCGCGAGACCCACTGGGCCAGGCCGAAGATGAAGACGGCGTAGATCGCCAGAATGGCCAGATCGATGCCCGCGAGCGTCATGTGCATTTCCCCCAACTATCGTGCCCTTTTGGTTCGGGCTTCCGCAAAAGCCTAAGGGAGGCGCGGGCGGGCTGCAACGGCTTTTTATATATGCGTAAACATTTCACGGGCGACAATGTTAGGGTCGGTGTCCTTCGAAGGCTTCACCCGATCAGGGAGCCCCGGTAGCCTATCCATCTTCCGACAGGATTCTCATGACTGGCCAAGCTTCCACCGACGATCGCAAATACCGCGCCCCGGCGCTCGAGAAGGGGCTCGACGTCCTCGAGCTTCTGTCGGCCCAGGGCGAACCCATGACGCCATCGCAGATGTCGGTGACGCTGGGGCGTTCGGTCAGCGAACTGTTCCGGATGATCCAGGTGCTGGAGTTCCGAGGCTATATCGAACAGTCGCCGGACGGCTATCGGCTGACCAACCGCCTCTTCACCCTGGGCATGACCCAGGCCCCGATCAAATCGCTGGTCGACGTCGCCATGCCGGCCATGCGTGACCTGGCGTCCACTACGCGACAATCCTGCCATCTCGTCGTACCCTCCGGTGACCAGATCGTGGTCATCGCCCGGATCGAGAGCCCCGGAGATCTGGGTTATTCGGTCCGGATCGGCTATCGCCGCAGCATTCTGGACGCCACCTCGGGGCTGATGTTCTATTCGCGCGCCAACGAGCGAGCGCGCAAATATCTGCACGACCGTCTCGTCGCCCTGTTCGGAGCGGCGGTGGTGGCCGAGTTCGCCGAACGCGCCGACGCCATGACCCAGGGGGCGCATGTCGAGCGGGCCAGCGATTTCGTCGTCGGCGTGACCGATCTGGTCGCCCCGATCATGGGCTCGGACGGCGTCATCGCCACCCTGATCACGCCCTTCATCGAACAGACGCCCATGGTGTGCAGCAAGGCGGAGGCAGCGACCCTGCTGGTGCGGACGGCCACAGCGATCTCCGGGCAGATGAGCGCCGTCTCCCAAGCCTGAGAGCCAGGACAGTCCACCGTTGACAGGGCCAGTGGCTATTGCCATTTTCGTGGACGGCACAGGTTTCATTTGTAAAATCTCACAAGTCGCCGGATAAACGGCGGGCGTCGAGGAGGCGCGCTCTATCATGGCCGCCATCTATCCTGATCTGAAGGACAAGACCGTCATCGTCACCGGAGGCGCGGGGGGGATAGGCGAAGCCATAGTCCGCAGCTTCCACGCCCAGGGCGCCCGGGTCGGCTTCCTGGATATCGACACACAACGCGGACCCAGGCTTCGGGCCGAGTTGGGGGCGGACACATTGTTCATTCCCTGCGACCTGACCGACATTCCGGCCTTGAAGGCTGCGGTCGCGGAAGTGCGCGCAGCGTTCGGGCTGATCGACGTTCTGGTCAACAACGCCGCCCATGACGAACGTCATGCGACCCTGGACGTGACCGAGGAATACTGGGACGGCCGCATGGCCATGAACCTGAAGCACCTGTTCTTCGCCGCCCAGGCCGTGCTGCCGGACATGCAGGCGACGGGCAAGGGCGCCATCGTCAATCTGGGATCCACGTCATGGATCATCGGTCAGGGCGGCATGCCGGCCTATACGGCGTGCAAGTCCGCCGTGATTGGGCTGACCCGTTCGCTGGCCCGCGACTTCGGCCCCTTCGGCGTGCGGGTGAACGCTGTCGCGCCTGGATGGATCATGACCGAGCGCCAGTTGGAGCTGTGGGTCACGCCAGAGACCGAAAAGGAAATCTACGCCAACCAGTGCCTCAAGCGCCGACTCGTGCCGGACGACATCGCCAAAGTGGTCGTCTTCATGTGTTCGGACGAGGCGGGAGCAATCACCAACCAACACTATGTCGTCGACGGCGGCTGGACCTGAATGACCGATACCTCAAAGACCCCTCCCCCCTCCAAGACGCTCCGCAGCCGCGCCTGGTTCGACAATCCGGAAAATCCGGACATGACGGCCCTCTATCTTGAGCGCTATCTGAACTACGGCCTGACGCGCAAAGAGCTGCAGTCCGACAAGCCGATCATCGGCATCGCCCAGACCGGTTCGGACCTGTCGCCGTGCAACCGCCACCACCTGGTGCTGGCCGAGCGCGTGCGTGAAGGCATCCGTGAGGCGGGCGGCATCGCCATGGAGTTCCCAGTTCACCCGATCCAGGAAACCGGCAAGCGCCCGACCGCCGGCCTGGACCGCAACCTGGCCTATCTGGGGCTGGTCGAGAGCCTGTACGGCTATCCGCTGGACGGGGTCGTCCTGACCATCGGCTGCGACAAGACCACGCCCGCCTGCCTGATGGCGGCGGCGACCGTCGACATCCCCGCCATCGCCCTGTCGGTCGGACCCATGCTGAACGGCTGGCACCGGGGCGAGGGTACCGGGTCGGGCACGATCATCTGGAAGGCGCGCCAGATGATGGCGGCCGGCGAGATCGACTATGACGGCTTCATCGAGTTGGTGGCGTCCTCGGCTCCGTCGGTCGGTTACTGCAACACCATGGGCACGGCGACGACGATGAACTCGCTGGCCGAGGCCCTGGGCATGTCGCTGCCCGGCTCGGCCGCCATTCCCGCCCCCTACCGCGAGCGCGCCCAGGTCGCCTATGAGACCGGGCTACGGATCGTCGAGATGGTGCGCGAAGATCTGAAGCCGTCAGACATCCTGACGAGAGAGGCCTTCCACAACGCCATCGTCGTCAACTCGGCCATCGGCGGCTCGACCAACGCCCCGATCCACCTCACCGCCCTGGCCCGCCACGCCCATGTCGACGTGCCGCTGAAGGACTGGCAGACTGAGGGGCTGCACGTTCCGCTGCTGGTCAATCTGCAGCCCGCCGGCGCCTATCTGGGCGAGGACTATTTCCACGCCGGCGGCGTGCCGGCGGTGGTGTCAGAGCTGATGAAACAGGGGCTGATCCGCGAGAACGCCCTGACTGTCACCGGCAAGTCGATCGGCGACAATTGCCGCGACGCCGAGATCGTCCTGCCCGATGTGATCAAGACCTTCGACGCCCCGATGAAGACCGACGCCGGCTTCGTCGTCTTCACCGGCAATCTGTTCAACTCGGCCATCATGAAGCTGAGCGTGATCTCACCCGAGTTCCGCGAACGCTATCTGTCCAACCCCGATGACCTGAACGCCTTCGAGGGCCCTGCCGTCGTGTTCGATGGGCCCGAGGACTATCACCACCGGATCGACGACGAGAGCCTGGGCGTCACCGAACAAACCCTGCTGTTCATGCGCGGCGCCGGCCCCATCGGCTATCCGGGCGCGGCCGAGGTCGTGAACATGCGGCCGCCGTCCTACCTGATCAAGAAGGGCGTCAGCGCCCTGGCCTGTATCGGCGACGGACGCCAGTCGGGCACCTCCGGTTCGCCGTCGATCCTGAACGCCTCGCCGGAAGCGGCGGCGGGCGGGAACATCGCCCTGCTGAAGACCGGCGACCGGGTGCGGATCGACATGAACACCGGCCGCGCCGACATCCTGATCTCGGACGAGGAACTGGCCGAGCGCCGCAAGACGTTCGAGGCGGCGGGCGGCTACAAATACCCGGCCTCCCAGACGCCGTGGCAGGAAATGCAGCGCGCGGTGGTCGGTCAGTTGGAGACCGGCGCCGTGCTGGAACCGGCGGTCAAATACCACCGGATCGTCGACAGGTTCGGTCTGCCTCGCGACAGCCACTGAGCACGATCAACATCGCCTGTAAAAATTATTTCATTGACAGAAGTCGGCCTAGCCGGTTTCCTGAACTCAAGGGCCGGCAACAGGCCTGAGGGTTTCAGGGAGGCGTCGCGTTGGATCGCGAAGATCTACTAGTTTCACGCGTGGATCGGCGCGCCCTGATGCAGGGCGCAACGGCGGCGGCTGTGGCGGCGATTCTTCCCTCAACCCCGGCCTTGGCGGCGACGCCCGAGACCCGACGACGCATCAAGCTGGCGTTCGATTGGAAGTTCGCTCTCGGCCACGCGGCGGACATCGACAAGGATTTCGGCTTCGGTCGAGATCAACGCACCTACGCCAAAACGGGCGGCTCCGAGACCTCCCCCATCGCCGAGGCGGCGAAGGCGGACTTCGACGATTCCGCCTGGACCGACGTCCAGATTCCGCACGACTGGGCGATCGACCTGCCCTACGATTCCACGCCTCGCATCCTGGCGCCCGATCAGGACGATCCCCGCGCCGCGCATGGGTTCCACGCCCTGGGCCGCGACCATCCCGAGAACAGCGTCGGGTGGTACCGACGCCCCCTGGACATCCCGGCCGACTGGGCCGGCCGCCGCATCGGACTGGAGTTCGACGGCGCGTTCCGCCAGGTCGCGGTCTTCGTCAACGGGATCATCGTCGACGAGCATGCCGGCGGCTATTCGCCCTTCCGCATCGACATCACCGACGTGGCGCAACCCGGCCGCCCCAACTGGCTGACCGTCCGTGTGGACGCCAGCTTGGGCGAGGGCTGGTTCTATGAAGGCGCGGGTCTTTACCGACATGTCTGGCTGACGGCGGCGAACCCGGTCCATGTGCCCCCCGACGGCGTGTTCATCCGGGCGGAGCCGCAGGGTTCGGGTGCACGGGCGACGGTCGAGGCGGCCGTGCGCAACCAGTCGGACTCGTCTCGCACGGCGACGGTGCGTACCGTCGTCGTGGCGCCGAACGGCCTGGAGAAGGCGCGACGGGAAGTCATGCTGTCGCTGGCGCCCTGGAGGAACGAAAACGCCGACCTGGCCCTGGCCTGGGACGTTGCTCCCCTGTGGTCGCCCGCCGATCCCCAGCTCCATCGGCTGACCACCGAAATCGAGATCGACGGCGTCGTGGTCGACCGGATCGAGACGCCCTTCGGCGTCCGGTCCGCGGTCTTCGACGCCCAACGCGGCTTCCTGCTCAATGGACAACCGCTGAAACTGCTCGGCGCCTGCTGTCACCAGGACCACGCCGGCGTCGGCGCCGCCATCCCGGATCGGCTCCAGGATTGGCGGATCGAACAGCTGAAGGCCATGGGCTGCAACGCCTATCGCGCCTCGCATAATCCGGCCATGCCGGAGCTGATGGACGCCTGCGACCGGCTGGGAATGCTGGTCATCGCCGAGACGCGGCGTATGTCCTCCGACGAAGAGTCCATGACAGAGCTGGCCACCCTGGTGCGGCGCGACCGCAACCGACCCTCGGTCATCGCCTGGTCGATCGGCAATGAAGAACAGGCGATCCAGGGCAACGAAACCGGCGCCGCCATCGCCCGCACCATGAAGCGGCTGGTCAACCGCCTGGACCCGTCCCGCCCCGTCACGGCCGCAAAGGACCAGGACTTCGACACCGGCGTATCGCGCGTCGTCGACGTTCTGGGCTTCAACTATCGCACCCCCCAGATGGAGGGCTATCACGCCCGCTTCCCAGATCAGCCCATCCTCGGCAGCGAGACGGGCAGCACGGTCTCGACCCGGGGCGAATATGTGCTGGACGCGGCCCGGCACATCGTCCCCGCCTATGACCGCGAACACCCCTGGTGGGCCTCGACCGCCGAGGAATGGTGGACCATTGCGGCTGAGCGCCCCTATATCGCCGGCGGCTTCATCTGGACCGGCTTCGACTATCGCGGCGAACCGACGCCCTACAGCCGTTGGCCCAGCGTCGGCTCCTACTTCGGCGCCATGGACTCCTGCGGCTTCCCGAAGGACAATTACTGGTACTACCGCGCCTGGTGGCGGCCCGAACCGCTGCTGCACCTGTTCCCGCACTGGAATTGGGAAGGGCGCGAAGGCGAGGAGATCGAGGTCTGGGTCCATTCCAACCTGGATCGCGTCGAACTGTTCGTGAACGGCCGCTCGGTCGGAGCGAAGACCGTCGAACGCAATCGTCACCTGGCCTGGTCCGTCCCCTATGCGCCGGGCGTGCTGGAGGCGCGCGGGTACAAGAATGGTCACCTAGTCTCGACCCAGCGTCGCGAGACCGCCGGCGCCCCGGCGGCTCTGCGTCTGTCCGTTGATCGTCAACGATTGACTGCCGACGGCGAGGACGTGGCCATGATCGCCACCAGCGTCGTGGACGCCCGTGGCCGACCCTGTCCGCGCGCCAACGACCTTGTCGCCTTCGAGGTTGCGGGCGACGCCCGGGTCATCGGCGTCGGCAACGGCGATCCTGTCAGCCACGAGCCGGATCGCAGCGACCGCCGACATCTGTTCAACGGACTGGCCCAGGCCATCGTCCAGACGGGCCGCAAAGGCGGCCCCATCACCGTCACCGCGCGGGCCGACGGGCTGCGGCCCGCCGTGCTTCGTCTCGACGCCCGCAACACCAAACTATCGACCTGAAAATCAGGCGAGCACAGGGGGAGTTTCTAATGACCGCCAATCGCAAGACCATCGCCGCCGCCAGCGTATCGCTGGCCGCCCTTCTCGCCGCAGCCCCCGTCTGGGCCCAGGAGGCCCCCGCCACCGACGACGCCGCCCAGGTCGACGAGGTTGTCGTCACCGGCATCCGCGCCTCGCTGCGCGACGCGATCGGCGTCAAGCGCCGCTCTGACCTGGTGGTCGAGGCCATCTCCTCCGAGGACATCGGCCAACTGCCGAACGTGACCATCGCCGAAGAGCTGGTGCGTCTTCCCGGCGTCAACGGCACGCGCGACCGCGGCAACCAAAGCCAGGCCTCGATCCGGGGCCTCGGCCCGCGCCTGGTGCTGGGCCTCGTCAACGGCCGCGAGGTCGCCTCGTCGGAGCCGGACCGCAACGTCCGCTGGGAAATCTATCCGTCGGAGGTCGTCTCGGGCGTCGAGGTCTACAAGTCCCAGTCGGCCGACCTGATTTCCGGCGGCATCGCCGGCACCATCAACATCCGCACCATCCGCCCGCTGGACTATCGCGGCCCCAGCTTCGTCGGCACCGCCGGCGCGGTCTATTACGAGGGCGGCGAGGACCTGCCTGACTATGATCCGCTGGGTTCGCGCTTCAGCGCCAGCCTTACCCATCGGCTTACCGATACCCTCGGCGTCAACCTGGGTGTGACCCACCAGGAGCAGAAGAACGGCTATTCGACCTTCGAGGGCTGGGGCTGGAACGACGAAGATACGGGCGGATCGCCCGGCGATATCGACGGCGACGGCGATCTGGACGCGACCTTCTGGGGCGCCCAGACCCAGGTCAAACGCCTGACCGAGACCCGCAACGGCGTAAACGGCGCCCTGCAATGGAAGCCGTCCGACCAGTTCGAACTGAACATGGACGCCCTCTATTCGAAGGTCGAAATCGACGAGGACCAGAACCAGATTTGGTACGGCAGGAACAACACCTACTCGAACTTTGCCGGCGCCTCCGGCTGGGCCTACGGCGATCCGGCCGCCTCCTACACCATCATCGACGGCACAGTGGTCGCCGCCACGCTGCCATTCGCCTCGGTCACCAACGTCATCGCCAAATACGTCGAGGACAAGACGCTGCTGGCCACGGGGCTGAACGGCAAGTGGATGTCGGGCGCCTGGACCCTGACCGGCGACGTCGCCTATTCGAAGGCCGAGCGCGAGAACCTCTGGCGCGCGATCTTCACCGAACACTATCCGGCGCTCGCCGGCGTCGACATGACGCCGGGCCGGACGCCGTCGGCCTTCGCCAGCTATGATACGTCAGACCCCAGCTTCCAGCCGCTGTTTGACTATGTCCCCGGCCAGGCGGACGGCGGCAAGCTGACGGACGAACTGACGTCGGCCCAGTTCGACGTCGCCCACTACGGCGGCGAGACGGGCGTCACCAAGACCTCCTTCGGCGTCCGCGCCTCTGACCGGTCGAAGGCCTACGAGCGACTGCTGTGGAACCAGGCGCCGATCGTCGCCACCCTTCCCTCGTCGCTGCTCAGCAGCTTCACCGTCTCCGACTTCGACACCCCGGGCTTCCTGAACGGCGATTTCGACGCTGTGGCCCAGGCGGCCTACGGCGGCTTCGTCCAGCCCGCAGACGCCGTGGACGAGGCCTCGGGATGGTCCGTCGATGAAACGGTGTTCGAGGCCTATGTGAAGGTCGATTTCGCCGGCGACTTCGCGGGCCTGCCCGTCACTGGCAACGTCGGCATGCGTGCGGTTCAGACCGAGACCACCAGCAACGGCTATGAATCCGTCAACAGCGGAGCCCTGACGCCGATCTCGATCGACAATGACTATTTCGAACTTCTGCCCAGCCTGAACCTGACCCTGGCCCTGGCCGAAGACCAACAGCTGCGGTTTGGCCTGGCCCGGACCCTGGCGCGTCCGCCGCTGGATGAACTGCGCGCCGGCCGCACCCTGTTCAACACCAGCCCTCCGCCCACAGGCTCGGCCGGCAACCCGAACCTGACCCCCTACATCGCCAACCAGGTCGACCTGTCCTACGAGTGGTATTTCGCGCCGGAAGCCCTGTTCGCCGCCGCCGCCTACTACAAGGACGTCGAGACCCACATCGGCTACTTCACCCAGCCGGTGACCATCGACGGCGTGACCTACAATGTCACCGGTCCGTTCAACGGCGACGGCGGCGGCATCAGCGGCATCGAGCTGACCTTCCAGACGCCGTTCCGCTTTATCCCGGCGCTCGAGAATTTCGGCGTTTACGCCAACTTCGCCTATGTCGATTCCGACGTGAAGGAGTTCTCGCCGGCCAACAACCCGCTGGAGTCGACCGGCCTGGCCCGCGAGACGGCGACGGTCGACCTCTGGTACTCCGACGGCAAGTTCGAGAGCCGGCTGGGCTACAAGTACCACAGCCCCTTCACCGTCATCAGCGGCTGGGACGGGTCTGCGCTGCGCACGCTGGACAACGAATCCACCCTGGACTTCAGCGCCTCCTACCAGGTGACGTCGAACCTGGGCGTACGCTTCCAAGCCAGCAACCTGACCGATGAAGAGGTCAACACCTACTACGACAACGACGAGAACCGTCTGGCCAGCAACACCCGCTTCGGTCGCCGGTTCAGCCTCGACGCCACCTTCCGCTACTGACCCCGCGTCGCACCTCAAGCCTACGGAATCGCCCATGAAGATCCGCCGCATCCTCCTTCCCGCCTTCGCCGCCCTGATGGCCTTGCCCGCGCAAGCCCAGCAGGCGGGCCAGCCGGCGCCCTTCTATTTCGGCGCCGACCTGTCCTATGTGAACGAGATGGAGGACTGCGGCGCGATCTATCGCAAGGACGGTCAGGCCCGCGATCCCTATGGCCTGTTCGCCGAAATGGGGACCAATCTGGTGCGGGTCCGGATCTGGAACGACGCCGAATGGACCAACTACAGCGACCTGGACGATGTGCGCGAAACCATCCGCCGCGCCCGCGCGGCCCGAATGGAGGTTCTGCTCGACTTCCACTATTCGGACGACTGGGCCGACGGGGACAAGCAGATCGTGCCCAAGGCCTGGCGGTCGATGCGCGACGACACGCCGGCCCTGGCCCAGGCTCTTTATGACTACACTTTCCAGACCCTTCGGACGCTCGACGCCGAAGGCCTGATGCCGGACCAGGTTCAGGTCGGCAATGAAACCAACCCCGAAATGATGGGCGAGCTCGACTGGAAGACCGCCCGCCCCGGCATCAACTGGGAACGCAACGCCGCCCTGTTCAACGCCGGGATCAAGGCCGTACGCGACGCCGGCGCCCAGTCCAGCATCCAGCCTTTGGTCATGCTGCACATCGCCCAGCCCGAGAACGTCGAACCCTGGTTCGCCGACGCCTGGAAGCACGGAGTCACCGACTTCGACCTGATCGGCGTCAGCTATTATCGCAAATGGTCGACCCAGGGCCTGGACGGACTGGAGCAGACGATCAATCGTCTGCGCCATCGCTATCCGGCGGAGGTGGTTGTGGTCGAGACCGCCTATCCGTTCACCACGGACTCGGCGGACGATTCCCCGAACCTGCTGGGCGAGGACTCACTCTTGCCCGGCTATCCCGCCACCTACGAGGGCCAGCGCCAGTACATGGTCGATCTGACCCAGCGGGTGAAGTTCGCTGGCGGCGTGGGTGTCGTCTATTGGGAACCGGCTTGGGTCTCTACCGACTGCTCGACCCGCTGGGGTCAGGGATCCAACTGGGAGAACGCGACCTACTTCGACTGGCGACGCGACGGGGAACCGACCCCTGCGGCGACCTTCGCCCAAGCCGCCTATCAAGAACCGACGACCATCACTCTGACCATTCGTCGTCCCGAGGGCGCCGCCGGGTCATTGTGGCTCTGGGGCGATTTCCTAGGCGCCAACGACGTCGCCGTGCGGCTCGCACCCGACGGCTCCGACCCAGGTCTTTACCGTTACACGACGAAAGTCAGGCCCGAAACCGACATCCGATTCCAAGTCTTCGACCGCCGCCCCTTCGAACGGGGTCTGCTCGAATCCGGCCAAGTGATAGCCGTTCACGTTGGAAATGACGACTTCGTCGGGGTCTATTCGACTACGCGCTGACGGTTTGGCGGACACCTTCGACGGCAGGCGCGGGTCGCCGTGATCAGCCGGTGCGAGGCGCTGGTCCCGATCATGAACGCCCTGAAGGTCGATGCCATTGAGGGCGTATAGTTGACCGAACTGGGCCTAGTCGTCACGACCACCGACATCGCCCCGAGGAGGCGGGCGAACAGCCGGATCGCGTCGCGCGGCTGACGAATATGCTGGCGGCGGGCGGCGTCGACGCCGACCATCGTCAGATCGTGGTCGTCCTGCACGGCGCCGCCACGACTGCGGTCCTGTCCGACGCCGCCTGGGCCGCGCGCGGCAAGGGCGACGCCAATCTCAACAGCGCCCTGATCCGCGCCCTTCTCGCCGCCGGCGTTCAGGTGCGCCTGTGCGGCCAGGCCATGGCGGGCCACGGCGTCACGGAAGCCGAACTCGAGCCGGGCGTGACCGTCGATCTCGCCGCCCTGATGACGGTGATTCACCATCAACAGGCGGGCTATGCGCTGATCGTCAATTGACGGGGGTCATAGGCTGAACCTTTCAGGCGGATAAAAACTATTAGTTTGTGTAACTATGTATATAAGTGTTGATCAGGATGTCTGAAGGAGACATCACATGACCAGACTTCCCCGCCTCAACGAACCCGCCCCCGACTTCCACGCCCGCACGACCCACGGGGATCGCTGCCTGGCCGACTATCGCGGCAAATGGCTCATTCTCTTTTCCCACCCCTCCGACTTCACCCCGGTCTGCACGACCGAGTTCATCGGCTTCGCGAAGCACGCGGATGAGTTCGCCGCGATGAACTGCGACCTTCTGGGACTATCGATCGACAGCATCTTCTCCCACCTGGCCTGGACCCGGAACATCAAGGAGAAGTTCGGCGTCGAAATCCCCTTCCCCATCATCGAGGACCTGAAGATGGAGGTGGGCCAGGCCTATGGGATGATCCATCCGGGCGCGGCCGACACCTCAGCCGTTCGCGCGACCTTCCTGATCGATCCGGAAGGCAAGCTTCGCGCCATGGTCTATTACCCCATGAGCAACGGCCGCAGCATCGACGAGTTCGTCCGACTGCTGACCGCCATCCAGACGTCGGACGCCAATGGCGTGGCGACCCCGGAAGACTGGCGCCCGGGCCAGCCGGCCATCGTGCCCCCGCCCAAGACCGCCGCGGCGGCTGAGGCCCGCGCCTCCGAAGGCTACGACTACACCGACTGGTACTTCTCGACGCGCGAGCTCCCCGACGCCCCGAAAGCCGCCTGATCGGACGCCGGCCGGACCGCGACAGCGGTCCGGCCCTCCCTTTCCCGGACGCGAAAGGAGCTCACATGGGCGGCCTAAGACGAATCCAAGAGGCGGAATCTACCGACCTTCAGGCCGCTTCGCCATGCCGAAATACATACTTGCGCCAAGTATGAATATATCTATATATGAACGCCCAACGGAGACGTCCCCATGTCCTCGCACCCCCAAGACCCCATCCGTGAACAGGCCGCTGAAGTCGTGCGCGCCGCCCTGGCGGACGCCACGCAACGTCCTGTTGTGAAGTCCTTTTTTGACGAAGCGACCTTTACGGTCAGCCATGTGGTGCGCGACCCCGGCTCCAAGGTCTGCGCCATCATCGACAGCGTGCTCGACTACGAACCGGCTTCCGGCCGAACCTCGAACGCCTCCGCCGACGCCCTGATTGACTACGTGAAGTCCGAAGATCTCCAGGTGCAGTGGCTGCTGGAGACCCACGCCCACGCCGACCACCTGTCGGCCGCACCCTATCTGCAGGAAAAACTGGGCGGCCGGCTCGCCATCGGCCACGAAATTCTCACTGTCCAGGCCGTATTCGGCAAGATCTTCAACGAGGGAACCGAATTCCGCCGCGACGGCAGCCAATTCGACCAGTTGTTCAATGACGGCGACCGGTTCCGCATCGGCGGGCTGCAGGCCATGGCGCTGCATGTGCCGGGCCACACGCCCGCCTGCCTGGCCTATGTGATCGGCGATGCGGTCTTTCCCGGCGACACCATGTTCATGCCGGACTATGGCACGGCGCGCTGCGACTTCCCCGGCGGCGACGCCCGGACCCTGTATCGCTCGATCCATCGCCTGACCGCCCTGCCGGATGAGGCGCGGGTCTATCTGTGCCACGACTACAAGGCGCCGCCCGGCCGCGATGAATTCGCCTGGGAGACCACCATCGGCGCCCAGCGCACCGGCAATATCCACATTCGCGACGGCGTCTCCGAGGACGCGTTCGTGGCCATGCGCACCCAACGCGACGCCACCCTGCCCATGCCCCGGCTGATCCTGCCGTCGGTTCAGGTCAACATGAACGGCGGACGCCCGCCGGAGCCCGAGGCCAACGGGGTTCGCTACCTCAAGGTCCCGCTGAACGCGCTGTGAACCTTCAGCGCGCCGGCCGACCCGAGCCGCAAGACCTGAACCCGATCCGCAAGCAGGAAGACCGAGCGATGGATATCCGCCCGCTGGACGACGCCCTTTCGGCCTCCCCCCAGATCGCCTTGCAGGACCTGGCCGCCGTCGCGGCCCAGGGCTTTCGATCCGTGATCTCGAACCGGCCCGACGGCGAAGAGCCCGATCAGCCCAGCGCAGCCGAATTCCGCCAGGCCGCCGAGGCCGTCGGCCTGGCGTTCGCCCATGTGCCCGTGGTCGGCGGCGCCATATCCGACGCCGATGTGGCGGCCTTCCGCCGGACCCTCGACGCCCTGCCCCGGCCTGTGTTCGGCTTTTGCCGCACCGGTACGCGCACCACCACCCTGTGGGCGCTCGCCCGCGCGGCCGACGAAGCCGACCGCCTGATCCAACGCGCCCAGGCGGTCGGTTACGACCTGTCGGCGCTTCGTCCACGCCTGGAAGGCGCGCGCTGACCCCATGGATCTTTCCCCTCTTCAATACGGCCTCGGCGCCGGCGCGGGTTCGCTGGTCGGTTTCAGCCTGGGTCTGGTCGGCGGGGGCGGGTCCATCCTGGCCGTGCCGCTGATCGTCTATCTGGTCGGGGTCAAGGATCCCCACCTCGCCATCGGCACCAGCGCCTTCGCCGTGGCCGCCAACGCCTTCGCCAACCTGCTGAACCACGCCCGACACGGCACTGTGAAATGGAAGATCGCCGGCCTGTTCGCCCTGGCTGGCGTCCTCGGCGCCGTCCTGGGCTCGACCCTGGGCAAGGCGGTGGACGGCCAGAAGCTGCTGGCCCTTTTCGCCGTCCTGATGCTGATAGTCGGGGCGCTGATGCTGAGGGGCCGCTCGGCCGCCGGCGACCCCGATGTGGTTCTGACGCCGGGCAATGCGCCGAAGCTGATCGGAACCGGCGTCCTGACCGGGGTGATGTCCGGCTTCTTCGGCATCGGCGGCGGGTTTCTGATCGTGCCCAGCCTGATGGTCTCGACCCGTATGCCCATCTATTACGCCGTCGGCTCCTCGCTGGTCGGCGTGACGGCCTTTGGCCTGACCACGGCCTTCAACTATGCGCTGGACGGCTGGGTGGACTGGCCCCTGGCGGCGATCTTCATCGGCGGCGGCGTCCTGGGCGGGCTGTTGGGCGCACGCCTGGCCAAGAGTCTGTCAGGACAAAAGGGCGTCCTGAACACCGTGTTCGCAATCCTGATCTTCGTCGTCGCCGTATACATGCTGTACCGGAGCATCGACGCGCTCGGCCTGGTTTCATAGGATAGGATCATGGAGTTCGACGCTCTCATTCTGGCCCGAATGCAGTTCGCATTCACGGTGGCCTTCCACATCGTCTTCCCGGCCTTCTCCATCGGCCTGGCCAGTTATCTGGCCGTGCTGGAAGGGCTCTGGTTGAAGACCGGCCGTGACCTGTATCTGAACCTGTTCAACTACTGGCTGAAGATCTTCGCCGTCGCCTTCGGCATGGGCGTCGTCTCGGGCCTGGTGATGTCCTATCAGTTCGGCACCAACTGGTCGGTCTTCTCCGACAAGGCCGGTCCCGTCATCGGCCCCCTGATGGCCTATGAGGTGCTCAGCGCCTTCTTCCTCGAGGCCGGATTCCTAGGCGTCATGCTGTTCGGCCTGAAGCGGGTGGGCAAGAAGCTGCACTTCCTGGCGACCCTGATGGTGGCCATCGGCACCTTCGCCTCCGCCTTCTGGATCCTGTCGGTCAACAGCTGGATGCAGACGCCCCAGGGCTACGCCATCAACGACGTGGGCCAGTTCGTGCCGGCCGACTGGTTCAAGATCGTCTTCAATCCCTCCTTCCCCTATCGCCTCGCCCACATGCTGCTGGCGGCCTATCTGACCACTGGCCTGGTGGTCGGCGCGGTCGGCGCCTGGCACCTGCTGAAAGAGCGGACCAACAAGGGCGCGCGCAAGATGTTCGCCATGGCCACGGGCATGATCCTGGTCGCCGCCCCGGTCCAGATCTTCATCGGCGACATGCACGGGCTGAACACGCTGGAGCATCAGCCTGCCAAGGTCATGGCGATGGAAGGCCATTTCGAAAGCCACCCGGACGGCGCCCCCCTGATCCTGTTCGGCCTGCCTGACCGCGAGGCCGCCACCGTCCACGGCGCAGTCGAGATTCCCAAGCTGTCGTCCCTGATCCTGAAGCACGACCCGAACGCGCCCCTGGCCGGCCTGGACACCATCGATCGCGCCGACTGGCCGCCGGTGGAGATCGTCTTCTGGTCCTTCCGCGTCATGGTGGGCCTGGGCATGGCCATGCTGCTGCTGGGCCTGTGGGGCCTTTATGCTCGCCTGCGCAGACGTCTCTACGACGCGCCCTGGCTCCACCGGTTCGCCCTCGTCATGGGGCCGATGGGCTTCGTCGCGGTTCTGGCCGGCTGGATCACCACAGAGGTGGGGCGTCAGCCCTGGACGGTCTATGGCCTGTTGCGCACGGCCGACAGCGCCGCGCCGCTGGACGCCCCTGCGGTCGCCAGTTCCCTGGCCGCCTTCGCCGTCGTCTATTTCACGGTGTTCGGCGCCGGGGTCTTCTACATCCTGCGCCTGATGAGCCATGCGCCGCACCGGGGCGAGCCGGGCGTGGCGGAAACGCCGATCCGGACGGCGGGCATCACCCCCGCCCCCGCCATCGACCCCGACCGGCCGATCCCTACCGGTGAGGAGACCGATCATGAACATTGATCTGACCCTGGTCTGGGCCGGTCTGCTGGCCTTCGCCGTCTTCGCCTATATCGTCATGGACGGGTTCGACCTGGGGGTCGGCATCCTGTTCCCGACGCTGAAGCCGGGCGATCAGCGCGACAAGGCGATGAACTCGATCGCCCCGGTGTGGGACGGCAACGAGACCTGGCTGATCCTGGGCGGAGGGGGCCTGTTCGCCGCCTTTCCACTGGCCTACGCCGTGCTGATGCCGGCGGTCTATACGCCGATCATCGCCATGCTGCTGGGCCTGGTCTTCCGGGGCGTCGCCTTCGAATACCGCTGGCGCACGGTGCGCGCCAAGCCGGTCTGGGACGTGGCCTTCTTCGGCGGCTCGCTGCTGGCCGCCTTCTCCCAGGGCGTGACCCTGGGGGCCATTCTGCAGGGGGTCGAGGTTTCCGGCCGGGCCTATGGCGGCGGGTGGTGGGACTGGCTCAGTCCCTTCAGCCTGCTGACCGGCGCCGCCGTCGTCGTCGGCTACGCCCTGCTGGGCGCCACCTGGCTGAACATGAAGACGGAAGGCGCGCTCCAGTCCCACGCCCGTTCCCAGGCCTGGAAGCTGGGTCCGGCGACCCTGCTGATGATCGGCGCGGTCAGCCTGGCCACGCCCTTCCTCGACGGCGAATACGCGCGTCGCTGGTTCGACTGGCCCGGCGTCCTGCTGACGGCCCAAGTGCCGTTGCTGGTCGTGATTCTGGCGGCCGCATTCTTCTGGACCATGCGCCAGAAGCGCGAGGTCTGGCCCTTCCTGCTGTCCCTGGGCCTGTTCGCCGTCACCTTTGCGGGCCTGGGCGTCAGCATCTTCCCCTACGCCGTGCCCGACGAGATCACCCTGTGGCAGGCCGCCGCCCCGGCCTCCAGCCAGATGTTCATGCTGGTCGGCGCCCTGATCCTGATCCCGATCATCCTGGCCTACACCGCCTATGCCTACTGGGTGTTCCGCGGCAAGGTTGGCGACGATGGTTACCACTGATGCGCCGTGATCCGACAAGCGGGCTCCGGCAGGGCCTGTGGTTCGTCGCCCTCTGGGTGCTGGGCGTGGGCGTCCTGGGCGTGATCGCCTATCTGCTGCGCGGCGTCCTGAAGCTGGCCGGCGGATGAGCCCGCAGACGCCGAACCGCTGGCCCTGGCCGCCGCTCATCATGGGCGGGGCCGTCCTTGTCGCGTTCCTCGCGGCGCCGCTATGGACGCCGCCGCCGCTGTTTCCCGGCGCCTTTACAGCCGGCGGCCTCCTGGTCGCCCTCGCCCTTGGCCTGGACCTCTGGGCCATGCTGGAGATGCGGCGGCGGCGCGCCAACATCCTGCCGCACCGGGCGGCGACCGCCCTGGTCACGACCGGTCCTTTCGCCTGGAGCCGCAACCCGATCTATCTCGCCAACGGGCTGCTGCTGCTCGGCCTCGGCGGCCTGTTCGACAACGCCTGGTTCTTCGTGGCCGCCCCCGTCGCCGCCTTCGCCACCGACCGCCTCGCCATCCGGCGCGAGGAACGACACCTGGCGGCCCTCTTCGGCGCGGACTGGGTCCATTACTCCGGGCGGACGCGCCGCTGGGTCGGTCGACACAAGTAACGCCACATGCCCCGGCTCTGCCCACCGATAGATGCAAAGCCTAGATGGAGCCCTACTGTGATGGGGCTACGGGCCGTTCGCCTTTATCTGGGGCGCTAGAGTCGCCTCACCCATGTCCACCACCCCTCACTCCCACTCGATCATCGAAGATTAAGTCTATTCATTTGATATCCCGCGCGGCTTTTCTCGCGCATGTGCGAGGCTGAACGTTCAGGTCGCCGTGGCGGCGGCAGGCCCTCATGGGCGCCAGGGGCCGCCGCCCTCGCGGACGTCAGTGTCATAAAACTGGGACCGAAATGTCGGATTCGACGCGCCCGTTCGTCTACAGAGATGGGCGCATTCGCAGGCTGGCCATGAATGGGTTGAAGCAAATTTTGCGTAAAGCGCGCAGAGCGGTCATCCGACGCGGGGTCATGGCGCAGGACGCCGACGATCTTGTCCAGGAAGCCTTCTTGCGGGTCGAGGCGTTCGGGCGGCGCGAGGGGGCGCCCGTCACCGAAGGTCGCGTCGTAGTGGCTGCGGTGAACTTGTCGATTGACGCGGCGCGGCGCCGGCGGGCCGCACCCTTCATCGACCTCGACGACGCGCCGCTGATCGCTGATGAAACGCCGGCTCCCGACGAGATTCTCCGCGCGCGGTCCAAGCTTCGTCACGCGGCCAAGGGATTGGAACGCTTGCCCGAACGTACACGCAGACTTCTGTTGGCGCGCCGGATAGAGGGACTCAGCTACGCCCAGATCGCGGAGAAGGAAGGCATGAGCGTCGCCGCGGTGGAAAAGCACGTCGCGCGCGCGACCGTCGAGCTGACGAAGTGGATGGATCAATGGTGACACCGAGTGCATCGCGCCGCGACCGCGTTCGGGCGGAGGCCGCCGTCTGGTTGACACGCATCCAGCGCGAGACCGGCGTGGAGGAAAGCCGCCAGGCCCTACAGGACTGGCTGGCGCTGGATCCCGAGCACCGGCTTGCCTTCCAGCAGGTCACCGAAACCTGGGAGTTCCTGCCCGGCGCGGCGGCGTTGATGTCGCCACAGCACTCAGCGCCTGCGCGCTCGAGTCGAGGCTCCGCCCCTCGCCGCTCGGCGGTCCGACCCGCGCTGGTCGGACTGGGGCTGGCGGCCTGCGTGCTGGCGGCGGTCGGGATCATGGTGATCAAGGGCGGGTCGGTCTATGTCACCGAAGAGGGGCAGCATCGCGCCATGACCCTGGCGGACGGCTCACGCCTGACACTCAACACCGACAGCCGCGCCAAGGTGATCTATTCGGCGACCGAGCGCCGGGTCCGCCTGGATCGCGGGGAAGCGGCGTTCGACGTCGCTCACGATCCGGCCCACCCGTTCGTCGTCGTGGCCGGGACGACGGAAATCCGTGCTCTGGGCACGGCATTCGTGGTGCGGCGGCAGGGCGATCGAGTTTCGGTGACCCTTGTGCGCGGCAAGGTGCAAATCTCTGGCGCTGGCGCGGACGCACGTGGCGCCAAGCGGGTGTTGGCGACCCTGACCCCGGGCCAACGACTGCAGGTGGCGCCGCAGGCTCAGCCCCAGCTCGACACGCCTTCGATCGAGATGGTGACGGCCTGGGAACAAGGTGAAGTGATCTTCGAAAGCGCCACCCTGGCTGAGGCCGCCAACGAGATGAATCGCTATGGGCCCATCAAGGTCACGGTCGACGCCGATGTCTCGGGCCTGCGGATTTCCGGCGTCTTCGCCACCAACCAGGCCGCCGAGTTCGCCGCCGCCGCGGCCCAGCTCCACGGGCTCAGGGCCGTGCCTCGGGAGGATGGTCTGGACCTGCAGCGATAGGTCCGGCCGCCGCCTCCCCCCGACGCCGACGTCATGAAATCTTTATGTCGGATCGCCGCAAACACTTCGTTTCCCTTGTGAGGGTCGCGCAGGCCCTCTTCAGTTTTCAGGGGATCCAGATGCCTTTCAAACACGCCGCTTTCGCCAGCGCGGCCGTCTCGGTGATGATGGTGGCCGGAGCGGCCCAGGCCCAGGCCCAGTACGCCTTCGACCTGCCCGCCCAGTCTCTCGAGCGTTCGCTGACCGCCGTCGGCCGTCAGACCCAGGTCAATGTCGTCTTCCGCCCCGAGCAGGTCAGCGGCAAAACCGCCGGGCCCCTCAAGGGTCGCTTCACCGCCGATGCCGCACTGCGCCGTCTGCTGGCTGGGTCTGGGCTGGACGTCCGAACGACGCCGGGCGGCTCTTACCTGCTCGTCGAGGCTCCCACCCAACTCGTGCAGACCGAGAGCGCGGTGGTCGATGACGTCGTGGTCCTGGGCCGCGGCCGCACGCGCCAGATGCAGACGCTCTCGAAGGCCGAACTGGACAAGTTAGCCCCGGGCACTTCACCTCTTGCGGCGCTGAACAAGCTCCCGGGCGTCAACTTCACATCGTCCGACCCGTTCGGCGCCTATGAGTGGGCCCAACAGGTGACCATCCGCTCGTTCACCACCGACCAGATGGGCTACACTCTGGACGGCCTGCCGCTTGGCAACATGCAGTATCGCAACAACAACGGCCTGAGCATCGGCCGCGCGCTGCTGACCGAGAACAACGGCGCCACCTCGCTGTCCCAGGGCGGCGGCGCCCTGGGAACGGCCTCGACCAACAATATCGGCGGCACGATCGATTTTACCTCCATCGACCCGACCGGCGAGTTCGGCGTCGATATGGCCGGCACCTACGGTAGCGGCGGCACCTGGCGTGGGTTCACGCGGCTCAACACCGGCAGACTACCTGGAGGCGGCAGCCTCTACGCCGCCTATGCGCGCCAGGACACCAAGAAGTGGAAGGCCGCTGGCGAGCAAAACATCGAGCAGATCAATGTGAAGTTCGTCCAGCCGCTGGGCGAAGCCGTGCGCTCGACCACCTTCCTCGACTACGCCGACCGCCGCGAGGACGACTATGCGGACTTGTCCTTTGCCCTGGTCAACCGGCTGGGCTGGAACGTCGATACCATCAGCGACAACTTCCCCCTGGCCGAAGCCCTGGCCACCGCCCTGCAGACCGGCGGCGCCGTTCCCGCGCCGTATCTCAACGCCGACGACGTCTACTACAACGGCGGCGGTGTGCGGCAGGACACCCTGGTCTATGAACGGCTCGACTACGACCTGACGCCGTCGCTGTCGGGATCGACGACCGCCTACTACCACCGCGATCACGGCATCGGCACCTATGCGAGTCCCTACGACGCGACACCCGAGGCGTATGGCGGCTCGCCGGTCTCGGTTTCAGCGCTGCGGTACGATATCGACCGCGCCGGCCTGATCAGTCGCCTGAGTTATACCTTGGGTGACCACAAGCTGGATGCCGGCGTCTGGTACGAGGACAACGACTTTCACCAGGCGGCCTATCTCTATGGCCTGACCAAGGGCGTTGCTCCGACCAATTTCCAGCGCTTCTACGACAATCCCTTCCGCACGCGCTGGGACTATCAGTTCACCACCAAGACCTATCAGTTCCACATCGGCGACACCTGGTCGGTCACCGACAATCTGAGGGTCAACGCCGGCTTCAAGGCGCTGAACGTCACCAACGAAGCCGAGACGATCACCAGCAACACGCCGATCAACGGCGTGATCAAGGCCAGGGACTACTTCCTGCCCTCGGCCGGGATTCTCTACCGCCTGGACGAGCGCAATGAGATGTTCGCCAGCTTCACGCGCAATATGGCCGCTTTCGTGGCCTCCGCATCCAGCGGCCCCTTCTCGACCACCCAGGCCGGCTTCGACTACATCCGCAAGGATCTGAAGCCCGAGAAGACCCGCACCCTGGAGGCCGGCTATCGCTATTCCAGGGATGGGCTGCTGGCCTCCGTGACCGCCTATGACGTCGCCTTCGAGAACCGCCTGCTGGCCACCTCGATCAGCGCCACGATCGTCGGCAACCAGAACGTCCTGCAGAATGTCGGCGGCGTGACCTCGCGTGGCGTGGAGACGGCGATCAGCTGGCGCTTCGCGCCGGCCTGGTCGCTGTTCGGCAGCTTCGCCTACAACGACGCCAAGTACGACGACGACGTCACGCCGCTCGGCGGCGCGACGATCGCGACGAAGGGCAAACGCGTCGTGGCCGCTCCGAAGACCGTCGGCGGCGCCGAATTGGCCTATGACAACGGTACGGTCTGGTCGAAGGTCACGGCCCACTATCAAGGCGAGCGCTTCTACACCTACCTGAACGACTCGCCGGTCAAGAGTTCGACCGTGTTCGATCTGGCGGCCGGCTACCGCGTCCCGCAGACGAGTGTGGAAGTGCTGCTGAACGTCACCAACGTGTTTGACAAGCGCTACTATTCCTCAGTCGGCACCAGCGGTTTCGTCAACGCCGACCCCACGGGCTCGTACACGACGCTGCAGCAAGGCGCCCCGCGCCAGGTGTTCGCCACCGTGCGGGTCAGTTTCTAGTCCGTATCCCTGACCAAGCCGCCGCCGAGGACGCTCCTCGGCGGCGGCGCTTTTTCGCGCAAGGCCATGATCGAGACCGCCATGAACCGCAGAAGCCTGATTTGTGGAGCGCTCGTTTCCGCCGGCGCCGCCACCGCCGCCTCCGCCTCCGCCCAGCTCAAGACAGTGGATTTCAAATTCGTGTTCCTCAGCGACACGCACATCCAGCCCGAGGACGGCGCGGTCGAGGGCGTGCATCGCTGCTTTGCCCAGGTGGCGGCCAGCGACGCCGATTTCGTGGTCCATGGCGGCGACCACGTGTTCGACGCCATGGAGGTAGGGCGCGCGCGCGCCGACGCCCAGATGGCGCTCTATCGCCAGTCCGAACGTCTGCTGGATAAGCCGGTTCGTCACGTCCTGGGCAACCACGACTGTTTCGGGCTGTTTGAGAAGAGCGGAGTGGACCCGTCCGAGCCCGGCTACGGCAAGCGCTACTTCATCGATCAGTTCGGGCCGACCTATTACGGCTTCAGCCACAAGGGCGTGCGGTTCCTTGTCCTGGACTCGATCGGTTTCAAGGGCCGCAACTACGAGGGTCGCATCGACGCCGAGCAGCTGGCATGGCTGCGCGGCGAGTTCGCGATCCTCTCGCCCTCGGATCCGGTGGTGGTCCTGACTCACATCCCGTTGGTGACCGCGCTGGAGTGCTACGAGCCCGAAGACTGGGCGGCCTCGCCCTATGACTGGACTCGGGTGATGAACGGCCGTGAGGTGATGCGACTGTTCCAGAACCACAATGTGTTGGGGGTCTTGCAGGGGCATGGTCACGTACACGAGACCGTCGAGGTCGCCGGGGTGCGCTACATCTCCAGCGGCGCGGTCGCCGGGGCGGACTGGCGCGGTAGCTTCCTGGGCACGCCGGAGGGCTATCTGGAGGTCACCATCGCCAACGGTCGTCTTGATACACGGTTCAGAACCTATGGCTTCACGCCGCCGCGCCGCCACGATGTACCGCTTTGACGCGAAGGCCGCCGCTACGGGGGCCATCTCCTCGCGACGGGTGAATGGCGCAACAGCTGCGTAATCGGGCGGTCCTGCGAAGGGGCAAGCACCGTAGAGTTCTCGGCTCAATCCGAGGCGAGATCACCGCCCTGAGCTTCAAGGCCGCCGTGTCAGGGCCCCAAGCATCGAAATCAATCAGTACGTCGTGCGTCCGCCGGACGTGTCGAACGTCGAGGCGGTGGTGAAGCTGCATTCTTCGGAGGCCATGAAACAGACCATGGCGGCGCTTTCCTCGACCTCGCCCAGGCGGCCCATCGGGATCTTGGAGCGCATGTATTCGACCTGGCTGGGCGGAAGCTGTTGCAGGATCGGGCTTTCGAAAGTGGCGGGGGTCAGGCTGTTGGCGATGACGCCCTTGTCGGCCAGTTCCTTGCCCAGCGACTTGGTGAAACCGATCACGCCGGCCTTGGAGGCGGAATAGGCGCTGGCGTTCGGATTGCCTTCCTTGCCCGCGACGGAGGCCACGTTGACGATGCGGCCATAGCCGTTGGCCAGCATGAAGGGCACGATGGCGCGCGAGCAGTAGAAGACGCCGTTCAGATTGATGTCGACGACGCGCTTCCAGCTGTCGATCGGGAACTCATGCACCGGAACCGTGGCGCCGGTGATCCCGGCCGAGGCGACCAGGATGTCGATCCGGCCCAGCGCCTGGTTGGCTTGTTCGGCCGCCGCAGCGACGGCGTCCGCGTCCGACACGTCCAGCGCCGCGACGTGGATCGCGCCGACCTCGTCCGCCGCCGCCGCCAGCGCATCGGCGTTGAGGTCCCACAGCACCACCTTGCCGCCCTCGGCGACGATGCGGGCGGCGGAAGCCTTCCCCAAGCCTGAGGCGCCGCCGGTGACCACGGCCGTGCGGCCCGCGAAACGCCCCTGAAAGATCATGGCGCCACCGTAAAGGAGGTTTTGAGTTCCGCGCGGGAATCGCCGCCGATCCAGACGTCGAAGTCCGATGGGTCCAAGACCCAGTCCCGCTCGCCCGCGTTCCAGTAGCGCAGCTCTGCCTGGGTCAGAGTGAAACGCACCTGCCGGCTTTCGCCCGGCTGAAGCGTCACCCGCTCGAAACCCTTCAACTCCCTCACCGGACGAGAAGCCCGGCCGGAGCGTTGGTGGATATAGAGTTGCACGACCTCGTCGCCGGCGCGGGCGCCGGTATTGGTCACCGTCGCCGTGACGACGACCGGTTCGCCGAGCCGCACGGCCGCACGGTCCACCGCGATATCCGTGAAGGTGAAGTCGGTGTAGCTGAGCCCATAGCCGAATGGGTAGAGCGGCGTCGAAGGCTGGTCCCAGTAGCGTGCCCCTTGATCGGCCGGCGCCTTAGTCGCGTTATGGCTGTAGTAGATCGGGATCTGCCCCACGCTGCGGGGCCAGGTCATCGGCAGTTTGCCGCCCGGATTGATGTCGCCGAACAGGGCCTTGGCGACGGCCGTCCCGCCCTCGGAACCCGGATGCCAAGCCTCCAGGATTCCCGGCACCTGTTCCGCAAGCGGCGCGATGTCGAGCGGGCGGCCATTCAGCAGCACAGCAACCATCGGCTTGTTAAGCGCCTTGACGGCATCGACCAGGCGAAGCTGATCTCCCGGCAGGGACAGCGAAGTACGCGACGCCCCCTCTCCGCTCATCTGCTCGATTTCGCCCAGCGCCAGGACGACGAGATCGGCGCCTCGCGCCGCCTCGACGGCTCGCTCGAACTCTACCTCCGCCTGAGCTTCGGTCCAGGCCGGCGGCGCGGGTCGAAACATCTCGAACATGGACGGCGTGCCGCGGCGAAGCTGGACGCCCGGCGCCGTCGTGACCTGGGCGCTTTCGCCAAGTCTTCTACGTATGCCCTCGGCGACAGTTACTGTCTCCTCGAGTTTCGGCACGAACACCCACGAGCCGAGCGTATCCTGGGCTGAATCCGCCAGAGGACCGATGACTGCAACTCGTCGATATGCTGCCGCCGAAAGCGGCAGGGCGCCACCGGCGTTCTGCAGCAACACCAGCGAACGCTCCGCCGCAGCGAGGGCGGCCTGGCGGTGTTCCGGCGCGCTCAAGACGGCTTCGGTCGCCCCCTCATCCACATAAGGGTTTTCGAACAGACCCATGCGAATCTTGGCGACCAAGACGCGGCGAACCGCGTCGTCCAAGACCGCCTCCTTCAAACGTCCCGAACGGACAGCTTGCGGAAGAGTGGCGTTGGCGGCCTCTGCGGTCGCCATCTCGAGGTCGTTTCCGGCTGATAGCCCCCTGACTGCGGCGTCCGCCTCATCAATTGCGAAGCCTTGCGGGACGAGGCTTTTGACCCCGTTTGCGTCGCTGACGACAAAGCCTTCGAACCCTAGCTGTTTGCGCAAGACATCCGTCAGCAGCCAGTGATTGGCGGCGGCCGGGATGTCGTTAAGCTCCATATAGGCGCTCATGATATTGCCGGCGCCCGCTTCGATGGCGGCTGCGAACGGCGGCAGATAGACATTGTAGAACTGGCTGTCCGAGACGAATGCGCTGTCGTAATCCCGACCGCCTTCGGATGCGCCATAGACGGCGAAATGCTTCGGTCCCGCGATGATGTGGCCCGGAGCCCCGATATGTTCGCCTTGGAACCCCTTCACGGCCGCGCGAGCGAGGGCGGCGCCGAGATAGGGATCCTCGCCCGGCCCTTCGACGATGCGGCCCCATCGCGGGTCGCGGGTGATGTCGAGCATCGGAGCGAATGTCCAATGAATGCCGCTGGCCCGCGCCTCGGCCGCCGCGATGGCCTGCCCCTGCTCGACGGATGCGGGGTCCCAGGACGCCGCCATGCCAATCGGCACAGGGAAGATCGTCCGCAATCCGTGAATGACATCGAAGCCGAACAATAGGGGGATGCCGAGTCGACTTTCTTCGACCGCCACCTTCTGCAGGCGATTGATCAGGGCGGGATCGGTGACGAACAGCAACGCCCCCGTGGCGCCGGACCGCACACCCGGCTCGAATGGGGTCGGATCGCCGAACAGGAAGAGCTGACTGACCTGACCGGCCTTTTCTTCCAATGTCATGCGCGCGATCAGTGCATTCGCTCGAGCGAGCACGTCCGCCGGAACGGCCTGGGCCTGCACTGCAGCGGGCGAAACCTGAGAGGCCCACGACAAGTTGGGGGCGGCGATCGAAGCGACCAGAAGCGCGGTTATGGACGCGGTAAGCAGCCGGGATTTCATGAGTGCGTTCTCGTTTTCGCTTTGCGGAGAAAAGGACCGGCGCATCACTGGACGCGCCGGTCAGTCGCTCAGAAGGACGCCTTGCGACGTCGGCTCGGACGAACGCGCAGAGAAAGAGTGTCTGGGTCGTCTGATTTGGTGGGTCCGGGGCGACGACGGCCCCGGACGAGACGAAGGGAGATCAGAAGGCCTTGCGCACCCCGATCGAGAAGACACGGCCCAGCGTGGCGCCGTTCGCATAACCGGTCGCGCTGTTGAAGTAGGGCGGATCCTCGTCGAAGACGTTGTCGACGTTCAGGGTCAGGGCGGTGTTTTGCATCCAGCCTTCGCCAGGCAACTCATAGCGCGCGAACAGATTGACCAGGGTGTAAGCATCGACCTCGGACTGCCCAACCACGCCGGTCACGTCATAACCCGCTCGATGGTTGACGATCGCGTCGACCGTGACCGGACCGGAACGCCATCCCAGCGTGCCAACCAGAGAATACCGACTGGTCGAGTTGTCCAACTCATTGACGGTCGGCGCGCCTGGGACAGCTTGACTGTCACGATTGAGCGTATAGGTGCCCGCCAGCCCTGCGCTGACCGTGCCGAGCGGCAGCGTCCAGTCATAGCCGATGTCGAAGTCGATCCCATCAACCTTGAGCGAGCCGAGATTGTTGCGGCGGGCATCGATCAGCGCATAGGGCGTCGCGCCGCCGCCCGTGTACAGGCTGGTGATGCTCGGCGCATTCTCCACCCGCTGTCCCGCCGTGGCCGCCTCGGCCTGGGCCTGGGTCGGATTCAACGTGAAGAAGGACGCATAGGAAGGATTGGCGAAATAGGAGGCGCCATTGAAGAAGGGGGCAAGGCCGATAGCGTCGGTGAACTCCACATTGAAGTAGGTCAGATTGACCCTGAGCCCATCCAGGGCGCCGACAGGGTTCCAATCTGCGCCGAACGACCAGGTGGTGGCTTCTTCCGGCTTCAGGTTCGGATTGCCGCCGGCCAGGAGAATGGTCGGCCGGAACAGGTCCGACGCCGGGCTGCCGCCGGCGCGGAACGGACTGACGCCCAGAACCTGAGCCCGCGTGTCCACCGATGAGCCGAGGTCCGATAGACTGGGCGCGTGGAAGGACGTGCCCCAGTTCCCGCGTATGCGCAGTTCGGAAACCGGTCGCCAGTTGAAACCGACCTTGGGATTGATGGTGTCTCCGACGTCGCTGTAGACATCCATACGCATCGAGGCGTTGACGTCGATCGATCCGATCCCGCTGTCCTGCCCTTTGAGCGGCACAAAGATCTCGCCGAACAGGGAAGTGACGTCACGGTTTGAGCTGCTGGAGGCGCCGATGGGGTTTCCGATCATGCCCTGGCCCTGCGTCTGGTCGAGTTTCTCCTCATAGTATTCGGCGCCGAGCGCCAGGCGAGCCTGCCCTGCCGCCGTCGAGAAGATGTTGCCGTCCGCGACGGTCCTGACCGAACGGATTTCCTGCGTGGCGTCGCCGTACAGCTCGTAGTTCAGGATGCCGTCCAGAACCGTCGAATTGGTCGTGCCGACATCATAGGGGTTCAACGCCGTCGCCGCAGTCGTGCCGGCCAAGGCCGCCGCCTGGGCCGTCGTGTTGATCTGGCGCGTGTGCACCGTGTTGGTGCTGCGACCATAGTTCCCGGTCGCACGAATCTGCCAACCGCCATCGAACTTGTAGGTCAGGGTCGGTGTGACGCCCATCGAGCTGAAGTTGCTCGGGTTTTCCAGCGCATCGCCTGTGACGGCGGAATAGTTGAAGGCGACCGTCTGCGAAGTTTCGGCGCCGATCGGCCGGAAATAGGGGTTGGCGGAGGTGATCGTTCCCGTGCCGCGAACGCCGGTGCCGTCCGTCGGCGACTGACCTTTCCGCACGGTGTCGCGTTCCGAATAATAGCCCGTGACGTCGAAGCTGAGGTCTTCGGTCAGTTGCTGGCTCAGGGCTGCATAGACACTCTGACGCTCTTCCTCAGGATAGAAGTCGATCGCCTTGTTCTCGTCGCAGCGATTGACGCCCACGGTGCGGGTATCCATCCGATAGGTGACGCCGCCCGTCGTGATATTGCCGGGCGTGCAGCTTTGCGAACGGAAGTCCGACCCGCCGGCCGCCAGATGATCCTGGGCGAACCAGTCACGATCTGCGCCTGCGATGGCGTCATGCTGGGCATAGGCGTAGGCGATCAAGGCCGAGCCACTGCCCCAGTCCTTCCCGGCCATGGCGCTGAAGTCGGTCGTCGTATAGTCGTCGCCCATGCCGTATTTGGCGGTCAGTTCGACGCCGTCGTACCGCTTGCGCGTGATGAAGTTGATCACGCCACCGATGGCGTCGGACCCGTAGATGGACGAGCCGCCGTCAGGGATCACTTCGACGCGCTCCAGCACGGACGGAGGAATGGCGGAAGGATCAGGCGACGTCTGCAGAATCCCGGCGCCGACCATGCGGTTGCCGTTCAGAAGGATCAGGGTCGTGGACCCGCCCGACGCGCCGAGGCTGCGGATATTCGGGCGAGTGATGGGCTCGGCTATCGTCGAGGATCCCTGCGGCACGCCGCCGAAGGCGTTGGTCACCTGCGGGACACGCGCCAAAAGGTCCGCCGACGAGGTGACGCCCGTGGAGACGATATCCTCGCTGGTGACGCCGACCACATTCGTTCCCGTAGGCGCGACGCCCCGCAACAGCGTGCCTGTGACGACGATCTCATCCAGTTCGGCGGCGTTGTCGTCTGTCTGCATCGCGTCGGGCGCTGAAACGGAGGCGTCTTGGGCAAGCGCATGCCCGGCGCCGCCGAAGCTCGCGGCGACGAAGGCGACGCTGCACAGCAGCCGCGCGACTTCCTTGGTGGCTTTCATCTTGTCTCTCCCTGACCCGACCGTCTTCTGTGGACCGGTCTGGGCGTGTTGTTTTGCAATTGGCGCGAGCGACGAGCCGCGTCGATGCGCCCAAATCGGCGCCAGTATAAGAAATGTCCTCCCGCGAGAGCTGCCCCCTCGTCCCATTTTGTGATCCAACGTTCCGATATTTAGGGAAAAACGTCAAGAGGTCGCATTTACCCCCTGAACTTTTCCAATTGTGACCGATTGACGGGACGGTTTTCCACCTGTTGGTATATCGTCATTCCAACAATAAAACGCGCCGAATGGCGACGCTGCTGGGAGGCATGCATATGAGACGGTCCCTTCGATCGCTGGCGCTCTGTGGAGCGACCGGTCTGATGCTGGCTGCATGCGCCCATGCCGACGCCGAACAGCCTCGTCTCGCCATGCTCCAGGCGTCGCCAAACGCACCATCGGATCTGAAGATCGAATCCGCACCGTCCCTGCTCGGCGCAGATGTACTCCGGCCACGCTTCCAGTGGCTGGCGCCGCAAGCCACGAGGACACATCAGACCCATTATCGACTTCAGGTGGCGACCTCTGAAGCCAGCCTATCGAACGGCGATCTGGTCTGGGACAGCGGCGACGTGGCGTCCGGCGACCAAACCCAGATCGTCTTTGAAGGCCCTGCGCTAGCATCACGTGGGCGCTACGTTTGGCGGGTCCAGACCCGCGACGCCGAAGGCCGACCCTCCGATTGGAGCTCGCCCGCCGTTTGGGAAATGGGATTGCTGCAGCCCGACGATTGGCAGGCGCACTGGATTTCCACCGATTCCTCCGTCGAGCACGTCTGGTCTGACGCGACGACGGAGTGGCGCTTTACGCCGACTGGAGGCGACATCGACTTCCTGTTCCGGGCCAGCCCTGTCGGCAAGACCTTTGGGGAAGCCTATGTCTGGCGGCTTGGAATCTCCGAAGGTCAACCGATCTTGACGGCGCTTTCGCGGACCTATGACGCCCAGTCCCAACCCCTGGTGAAGGAAACGGTGCTGAAGGCCGTGCCTCTGCCCTTTACACTGACGCAATGGACCGCGGGCCAGCATACGCTGACGGTAGAGGCCAAGGGGGCGCGCATCGTCACGCGCCTTGATGACGTCGTCATCGACACGCTCGAGAACACCGATCACCGCCAGGGAACGGCCGGAATTTTTCAGGCCGGCCCCGCCACGTTCGGGCAATCGGCGCCTGCACCCGACGCCATCGTCCTGCATGAGCTCACCGTCACCCCGGCGAACGGCTCCGTCACGCGCGCAGCCTTCTCGGGCAATGACAACCCGCTCAGCGGCGGCACGATCGAGGCCGACGGCCTGCACATCGCCAACGCGAGGGGCGTCGATATCGTCTTCCCTCAGACTGAGCCAGCCGCCCTGCTGCGTCGCCTGTTCATCATAGAGGGGGACGTCGTCGAGGCCCGCCTCTATGTCGCCGCCGGCGGCTTTCCTCGCATCGACATCAACGGCAAGACGATCAACGAAGCCGTCGGCGACGGTTTCACGGCCTATGATCGTCGCGTCCTTTATCGGACGCTGGATGTAACCGATCATATCCGTCGCGGAGACAACGTCATTGGTCTGGAGCTAGGTCGCGGCTGGTACGACCTGGTCGAACCCAACGAATGGTATTGGCACGAGGCGCCGTGGCGCAATCGCCCTACCGCGCGACTTCAGCTGGAAGTCACCCTGGCGGATGGCAGCCGACAGATCGTCGCGACCGACGACCAATGGCGGACCCACCCGGGGCCGACCCGGCATGACTCCATCTATGCGGGCGAACGTTATGACGCCCGCCTGCTGCCCCGTGGGTGGTCGCAGCCCGGATTTGACGACCGCGATTGGACGACCGCTCGTCTCGTCCATGGTCCGGCAGGCCGCCTGGACGCTGCAGAACAACAGCCGATCGCGGTAGTCGGCACGCGCCGCGCCGTCAGCCTGAAGCAGGTCCGTCCAGGCGTGTGGATCTACGATTTCGGCAGCATCTTCGCCGGCCGCCTTCATCTTAAGGTCAATGGACCATCCGGCCAGACCATCTCCATGATCCAGCACGAGAAGCTCCGTCCCGACGGAACGGTCCTGTCCGCGAGCGGACTGGTGGATACGCAGCTTCAGACCGATCAGTACACCCTGGCCGGCGACGGTCCGGAAGACTGGACGCCGCGTTTCGGTTATCGCGGCTTCCGTTATGTGGAAGTCCGGGGCTTCCCAGGCACGCCGACGCTGGACAGCCTGACCGGCGAAGTCATGCACTCCGACGTAGCCTCGATCGGAAGCTTCGAAAGCTCGAACCCCCTGTTGAACCAGATTCAGGCGGCGGCCCGCGCCACCATCCTGAACAATATGCACGGCTTCCAGACCGATACGCCGACGTTCGAGAAGAATGGCTGGACGGGCGACGCCCAGGCGTCAGCTCTGGCCTCTGCTTTGAACTTCGACGTCAGCCGCGTCTGGACCAAGTGGATGGGTGATTTCCGAGACGCCCAGGCGCCCAGTGGCGAAATCCCCGAGATCGTGCCGTCGACGCCCCAGTACGGTTACGAGGGCACGCCGGGGTGGAACATGGTCAACGGCCCCACACCCTCTTGGGACGCCGCCACCTTCATACTGCCCGACGACCTGTATCAGCTGACGGGTGACACGCGCCTCCTGGCCGAGATGTACGACACCCAGAAGAGACTGGTGGACTACACCGCGTCCTGGTTCACGCCGGACGATTTCCATTACCGCCAGCTGGCCAACACCTTCCTCGGCGAATACGCCAATCCTCGCCCACCGATCACGCCTGAAATGATCGCCGCCTTCATGGCCGGAAATCGCGCCGGAGGCCCGCCGCCTCAGCCGGGGCCCGGCGACGTCGATAGTGTCGCGACCGCCTATCTCTTCCACATGACCCAGCTGCTGGCCAAGAACGCGGCCTTGCTGGGCAAACAGGCGGATGCGCGAGCCTATGCCGCCCGTGCAGATGCGATCCGCGCAGCCTACAATCGCACCTACTGGGACGCTGGCCGCGAGGTTTATCGCGTTCCGGCGAAGTCGGGCGATGCGCCAGCCTTCGTACAATATCAGAACATCCTGCCTGTAGCATTCGGCCTCGTTCCTGACGGCCTGGCGAACGCCGTGCTTCAAAAGGTCAATGACGACATCGTGGCCCACGACTACCACCTGTCCAGCATGGGTGTTTTCTCGGGCCGCTATGCGTTGACGCTGCTCAGTGATGCGGGCCACGTCGATACCGTCTACCGCGTCGCAACTCAGACCACCGAACCCAGCTGGGGGTTCTGGTTGGCCAACGATATTCATACCATGCTTGAGGGCTGGTCTCTGGATAGTCGATCCTACGACCATCACTACTGGGGCTTGGTCTCCAGTTGGTTTTATCAAAGCCTTGCCGGCATTCGGCCTGGCGCGCCGGGCTACCGGACCATCGTGATACGTCCGGAGGCGCCGCAGGGTCTCGACCACGTCTCCGCCCATCTCGACACGGTCAGGGGACGCATTTCGTCGGAGTGGCGCCGGGTCGGTGATCGTCTGATATTGGACGTGGGCATCCCCGCAGGAGCTTCGGCTGAAATCTGGTGCCCGGGCGAAGTCGCTCAGCCCCCGAAGAACGCCCAACTCGTCCGCCAAGAAGACAAGCGCTCGGTCTATTCCGTAAACGGCGGCAACCATCGATTTGACTGTGCTGCACCGGCAAGCGGGCCGAGTCGTCTCTAAAACCCCGCCGATCCAGGTCGGCGGGGCCTTCTTCAGTTGACGCTTCGAGCAACCTTCGCCTTTCGGAAGAAGGCGAAGGTTCAGAGGGCCAGCATATCCTGGCTGATCCCCGCCACGGACTTCGCCCCCGTCAACGTCATGGCCACCCGCATCTCCTTCTCGAACAGGTCCAGCAGGTTGGCGACGCCGGCCTCGCCGCCCGCCGCCAGCGCATAGACGAAGGCTCGTCCCAGCATCACGGCGTCGGCCCCAAGGGCGATGGCGCGGACGACGTCCAGGCCGTTGCGAACGCCGGAATCGATCAGGATGCGGATATCGCCTTTCACCGCTTCGGCGATCGCAGGCAAGGCCCGCGCCGATGACAGGACGCCGTCCAGTTGACGGCCGCCGTGGTTCGACACCACAATGCCGTCAGCGCCGAAGCTGACGGCGTCGCGGGCGTCCTGAGCATCCAGCACGCCCTTGATGATCATCGGCCCGTCCCAGAAGTCGCGGATCCACTGGAGATCCTTCCAGGATATCGAAGGATCGAAATTCTGGCCCAGCCAGCCGATGTAGTCCGCCAGACCCGTAGGCTTGCCCAGATAGGCCGAGATATTTCCCAGATCGTGCGGCGTGCCGCGCACCCCGACGTCCCAGGCCCAGGCCGGGTGCGTCATCGCCTGGATCATGCGGCGTATCTCGGCATGAGGGCCGCTCATGCCCGAATGGGCGTCGCGATAGCGGGCGCCGGGGGTCGGCATATCGACGGTGAAGACCAGGGTCTTCACCCCCGCAGCCCTGGCCCGCTCCAGCGCATTCTTCATGAAGCCTCGGTCGCGCAGGACATAGAGCTGGAACCACATCGGCCGGTCGATGGCCGGCGCCACCTCCTCAATGGGGCAGACCGAGACGGTGGACAGGGTGAAGGGCACGCCGCGCGAGGCCGCCGCCTTGGCCGCCTGCACCTCGCCGCGCCGGGCGTACATGCCGGTCAGGCCGACCGGCGCCAGGATGATCGGCAGCCGCAGGGTCTCGTCGAACAGCCGTGTTTCCAGGCTGAGGCTGGTCATGTCCTGTAGGACGCGCTGGCGCAGGGCGATGGCCTGCCAGTCCTCGACGTTGCGGCGCAGCGTCTGTTCGGCGTAGGCGCCGCCGTCGATATAATGAAACAGGAAGGGCGGCAGCTTGCGCCGCGCCGCCTCGCGATAGTCGCCGGGCGAGGAAATGATCACCGTGACGCCCTACTGGAAGTTGGCGAAGGCGCCGCCGTCGACCAGCAGGGCCGCGCCGGACATATAGGCCGCCATGTCCGAGGCCAGGAAGGCGACGACCGAGGCGATGTCCTCGGGCTTGCCCAGGCGTCCCAGGGGAATGCGGCTTTCCATATATTCGCGCTTCTTGGGATCGGCGAGATCGTCCTTGTTGATGTCGGTGGCGATGGTGCCGGGCAGGACCGAGTTGCAGCGAATGCCGTGACGCCCCAGGGCGACGGCGCAGGACTGCATCAGGCTGTGAACCCCCGCCTTGGTCGGGGTGTAGTGGGTCTGCATCTCGCCGCCGACCAGGGCCGAGATCGAGCTGATGGCGACGATGGCGCCGCCCTCCCCCTGTTTCACCATCTGGTTCGCCGCCGCCTGGGTCATGAAATAAGCCCCGTGGAGATTGACCTCCATCGTGCGCTGCAGCGTCTCGACCGGCATGTCGAGGAAGGCGTGGAAGGGGCAGATTCCGGCGTTGGAGACGAAGATATCCACGCGCCCGAACGCCTTGACGGCCGTGTTCACGAAGGTCGTCGCGCTGTCCGGCAGGGCCACGTCCGCATCGACCACGATGGCTTGGCGGCCCAGGGCTTCGATTTCCGCGACCACCTCGGCGGCGACCGCGTCGTCGCGGAAGGTGTTGAGGGCGACATTTGCGCCCTGGCGCGCGGCCTCTACCGCCGTCGCCCGTCCGATACCCCGCGATGCGCCCGTGATCAGGACGACCTTGTTCTCAAGCAGCATGTGGGCTCCGGCGTTCTACGATGTTCAGGGTTTAGGCTGCCAGCCGAGGTCGGCGCTGATGGCGTTGGCGGCGGCGGTGACTGTCTTGGTCAGCTCCGCCATGCGGGCGTCCGACATATACTGCGCGGCCGAAGAGACACTGAGCGCGGCGACGATATGGCCGTCCACCGAGCGGATCGGCGCGGCGACGCAGCGGATCTGGTCCTCGTTCTCTTCCAGGTCGAAAGCATAGCCCTTCTGGGCATAGGCGTGCATCCGCTCCAGCCAGACGGCGCGGGCCGACGAATCATAGGGCGCGCCCTCAGGCGCATAGAAGTCGATCCATTCCGGCTCGGACTTGTCGAGAATCAGGGCCTTACCCAGGCCGGTCGAGGCGATCGGGTGCCGCTCTCCCAGGCGGGAGCCGATATTGATCCGGCGCCGGCCGGCGACCTTGTCGAGATAAAGGGCATGGCGTCCGTCGAGGACGCCGAGATGGACCGTATCATCGGTTTGGGCGGACAGTTGCTCCAGCCATGGACGGGCGACGCGGGGCAGATGCATCTGTTGGCTGGCGGCGTGGCCCAGTTCCAGCAGTTTCGGGCCCAGGCTATAGCCTTCGCGGGGGCGGAACGAGAGCAGGCGACGATCAACCAGGGCGGAAGCCAGGCGGTGCGTGGTGCTGCGGGTCAGGTCCAGTTTTTCTGACAACTCAGCCAGAGGCAGAGAGCCGTCCATCAGGGCGTCGATCACGTCCAGGCCGCGCAGCAGCGTCTGACTGCCGGACGCTTTGGTCCCGACCTCATCTTCCCCATCTACCTGCACGGTCTTGATTGACGCCACTCGTCCCATTTCGTAATCCTCGTTCTCAGAATGTAGCAAAACACGCAAGCTCGTCCGCGGAACGGGATCGAGTTTGACGCGCCGCACGGAGGAAAGCCAGTGAAATCCCGCATGATGGGAGCAAATCACCAGACGCCGGTGATGGCTCAATGAGCCGCCTTCCAAAGATCAAGCATGTTCGCGCCTTCGTCGTGAAGAATGACGGCGCAGGCGGCGGCGCCGACTATCATGACCAGGGCGATGGCCACTGGATCGACGACCATATCGCCACGCCAATGGCGAAATATCCCGAATACCGTCAGAGCCGCCGCAGCTTCGGCATCAATGTGTTGGGCACCTTGGTCGTTGAGATCGAGGCCGAGAACGGCGTCGTCGGCTTCGCGGTGACGACCGGGGGCGAGCCCGCCGCCTATATTGTCGAGAAGCACCTGGCTCGTTTCCTGGAAGGTCGAGACCCGACCGAGGTCGAGAAGATCTGGGATCAGATGTATTTCTCGACCCAGTACTATGGCCGCAAAGGGCTGGTCGTGAACGCCATCTCGGGCGTCGATCTGGCCCTGTGGGATTTGCTGGGCCGCCTGCGTCAGGAGCCGGTCTTCGCCATGCTGGGCGGCGCCGTGCGTGACGAGCTGACCTTCTACGCCACCGGCGCGCGTCCGGACAAAGCCAAGGAACTGGGTTTCATCGGCGGCAAGATGCCGCTGCACCACGGCCCGGCCGAGGGCGAGGAAGGCCTGCACAAGAACCTGGCCGAGCTTGAGGCCATGCGGAACGCCTGCGGCGACGACTTCTGGCTGATGTTCGACTGCTGGATGGCGCTGGACCTGAACTACGCCACCCGCCTGGCCCACGAGGCGCACAAACTGGGTCTGAAGTGGATCGAGGAAGCGCTCAGCCCCGACGACTACTGGGGTTATCAGACGCTGAAAAAGAACGCGCCCAAGGGGATGCTGGTCACGACTGGCGAGCACGAGGCCACCCGCTGGGGCTTCCGCATGCTGCTGGAAATGGAATGCTGCGACATCATCCAGCCGGACGTCGGCTGGTGCGGCGGCGTGACCGAACTGATCAAGATTTCCGCCATGGCCGACGCCAAGGGCGTGCTGATGATCCCGCACGGATCCAGCGTCTATTCCTACCACTTCGTGGTCACGCGCCATAACAGCCCGTTCGCCGAGTTCCTGATGATGGCGCCCGGAGCCGACAAGGTCGTGCCCATGTTCCATCCCCAGCTGATCGGCGAGCCGACGCCGGTGAACGGCCGCCTGAAAATGCCCGACACGCCAGGTTTCGGCGTCGAGCTGAACCGCGACATCGCCCTTCATCGCCCCTACGTGCGCTAAGACGAAAGCCCCTTATGAAACTGCTGCGTTATGGTCCCAAGGGCGACGAGAAACCCGGCACGCTGGACGCCGAGGGCCGCATTCGTGATCTGTCGGGCGTCGTCGCCGACATCACCCCGGAACAGCTGTACGGACCGGCGCTCGCGGCCTTGAAAGCCATTGATCCGACCAGTCTTCCCCTCGTCGAGGGCCAGCCCCGCTATGGCCTGCCCGTCAAGGGCAGCCGCAAGTTCATCGCCATCGGCCTGAACTTCGCCGACCACGCCGCCGAATCCAACCTGCCCATCCCGGCCGAACCCGTCGTCTTCACCAAGGCCATCACCTGCCTGAACGGACCGAACGACGACGTGATCATTCCGCGCGGTTCGGAAAAGACCGACTGGGAGGTCGAACTGGGCATCGTGATCGGCAAGCCCGCCACCTACGTCACCCAGGATGAGGCGCTGGATCACGTCGCCGGCTATGTGCTGATCAACGACGTGTCTGAGCGCGCCTTCCAGACCGAGCGGGGCGGCACCTGGGACAAGGGCAAGGGGTGCGACACCTTCGGTCCCGTCGGTCCCTGGATCGTCACCACCGACGAAGTGGGCGATGTTCAGGACCTGGACATGTGGCTGGACCTGAACGGCCAACGCATGCAGACCGGCAACACCAAAACCATGATCTTCGGCGTCGCCGAGATCGTCTCCTATCTTTCGGAGTTCATGACGCTGGAGCCGGGCGACCTGATCACCACCGGCACCCCTCCGGGCGTCGGCCTGGGCCAGAAGCCGCCGCTCTACTTGAAACCGGGCGATACGGTTCGCCTGGGCATCCAGAAGCTCGGTGAACAGGGCCAGACCTTCGTGGAGTGGAAGCGATGAGCGCCTATCAGGGGCGTTTTGCGGGCCGCACGGCCGTGGTCACCGGCGGCGCCTCGGGCCTGGGCAAGGCCTCCGCCGCCCGCATCGTCGCCGAAGGCGGCAAGGTGGTGCTGTGGGACCTCAACGCCGATGCGCTGGCGGCGGCGGCGGACGAGGTCGGCGCGATCCACGTCGCGGCGCTGGACGTGTCGGACGCGGACGCCGTCGCTGCGGCGGCGGAACAAGCCAACCAGGCGCTGGGCCGGATCGACATCCTGGTCGCCTCGGCCGGGATCACCGGCGCCACGGTTCCGGTGCATGAGTTCCCTATCGACAGCTGGAAGCGCGTCGTCGACATCAATCTGAACGGCGTCTTCTACTGCTCGCGCGCCATCGTGCCTTTCATGCTGGCCAACGGCTATGGCCGCATCGTCAACGTGGCCTCCGTCGCAGGCAAGGAAGGCAATCCGAACGCCAGCGCCTATTCCGCCTCAAAGGCCGGCGTGATCGGTTTCACCAAGTCGCTGGGCAAGGAACTGGCCGACAAGGGCGTCATCGCCAACAGCCTGACCCCCGCCACTTTCGAAAGCCCGATCCTGCAACAGCTTCCGCCCAGCCAGGTCGAATACATGCGCTCCAAGATCCCGATGGGTCGCCTGGGCGAGGTGGAGGAAAGCGCCGCCATGGTCTGTTTCATGGCCTCCGAAGAATGCAGCTTCACCACCGCCTCGACGTTCGACACGTCCGGCGGACGCACGACGTACTAGGGCGCGCGGGTGGCTTCGGATCTTCGCATCGTCGACAGCCACGTCCACCTGTGGGACCTGTCGCGTGCGCGCTATGGCTGGATTCAGGACGATCCCCTGCCGAACAATCCGGCGGGGGACATGTCGCCCATCGCGCACAAGGACTACCTGCTGGACGACTATCTGGCCGATACGGCGGGCTGGTGCGTGGACAAGATCGTCCACGTCGAGGCCGGCCAGCCTAGGGGCCGGCAACTGGCCGAGACCGACTGGCTCCAGTCCCTCGCCGATGACCGAGGCTGGCCGCACGCCATCGTCGCCGGCGCCGACCTGCTCGATCCCGACCTCGACGCCCTGCTGGAGGCCCATGCCGCGCGTCCGAACGTGCGCGGCGTGCGCCAGATCGTCTGCTGGCACGAGGATCCGCTGAGGACCTATACCGACCGCGACCTGCTGCGTGATCCGCAATGGGTCGCGGGCTTCGCCAAACTGGCCCGCCACGGCCTGTCGTTCGACCTGCAGCTCTATCCGTCGCAGATGGCGACCGCCGCCATCATCGCCGCGCGCCACCCCGACATCCCGATGATCGTCAACCACGCCGGCCTGCCGACGGATCGCAACGACGTCGGCATGGAGCGCTGGCGGATCGGTCTGCGTCTGCTGGCCGCCCAGCCCCAGGTCTCGATCAAGATCTCGGGCCTGGGCATCACCGACCGCGCCTGGACGCCCGAAACCATCCGTCCGACCGTGCTGGAGTGCATCGACATCTTCGGGACCGGGCGGGCCATGTTCGCCTCGGACTTCCCGGTCGAGAGCGTCCACGGAAGCTTCGAAGCCTTCTATTCCGCCTTCGAAGCGATCACGGCCGACTTCTCGGCCGACGAGCGCGACCACCTGTTCGCCGCCAACGCCGAGGCGATCTACCGCATCTAGCCCCACTCCGCCGAAGCCGCAGCAAGACGGCCAGGCCCCCGAGGAAATCCAGGAGAGTATCCCATGGTCATCGAGACCGACGCCGCCCACACGCCCGGAGGCCTTGCCAAACCCGTCGGCGACCTGAAGGGTCCGCTGGCCTTCGCCATCGCCTGCTTCCTGATCTGGGGCCTGGCCTATGGTCTGCTGGACGTGCTGAACAAGCATTTCCAGGAGACGCTGAGCATCAGCCAGGCCGACAGCGCCTGGCTGCAGATCGCCTATTTCGGGGCCTATCTTCTGCTGTCGATCCCGGCGGGCATGTTGCTGCACGCGCGCGGCTACAAGTTCGGCATCGTGTCGGGCCTGGCGGTCACCGCCATCGGCGCCCTGCTGTTCATCCCGGCGGCGGGCGCGGGCGCCTTCCTGCCCTTCGTCGGCTCGATGTTCGTTCTCGCCGCCGGCCTGTGCATCCTTGAAACCAGCGCCGACACCTACGTCAACGTCCTGGGAGATCCGGCCAAGGCCTCGCAGCGGCTGAACCTGGCCCAGTCGTTCAACGCCCTGGGCGTCTTCTTCGGCCCGCTGATCGGCGGCGCGGTCTTCTTCAGCCCGACGACGACCCAGGCTCTGGGCGGCGCGACGCGCTCGATTCAGATCGTCTACGGCCTGATCGCCGTCGGCGTGGTCCTTTTCGCCATCGCCGTCTGGCGCGCCCGCCTGCCGGAGACCGGCCTGTCGGACCACGGCGGCGCGGCGGAAGGCGACGCCCCCGCCCTGCCCCTTTCGAAGCAGCCGCACTTCATCGCCGGCGTGATCACCCAGGCCCTCTATATCGGCGCCCAGGTCGGCATCGGCGCCTATTTCATCAATCTGGTGACCCACAACTGGCAGGGTCTGACGTCGCAGCAAGGCGCCTTCATGCTGTCGCTCGCGGCCATCGGCTATCTGGTCGGTCGCTTCTTCGCCACCGCCCTGCTGCTGAAGATCAAGCCTCGTGTCCTGCTGACCACCTACGGCTTGATCAATGTGGTCCTGACCCTGATCGTCGCCGCCGGCATCGACAAGGTGTCGCCCATCGCCCTTCTGGCCGTCTTCTTCTTCATGTCCACCATGTTCGCCACCATCTTCGCCCTGGGCACGACCGGCCTCGGCGCCGGCACCAAGAAGGCGTCTTCCCTGATGGTCATGGCCATCGGCGGCGGCGTCCTGCTGCCCTGGCCCATGGGCAAGATCGCCGATCTCTATGGCGCCAACGTCGCCTTCCTGCTGCCCGCAGTCTGCTTCGCGGTGGTGGCTTGGTACGGTTGGAAGGGCGCAACGCTTGGGGTCCGTTCACGCGCTTGATCGTCTGCTCTGCTCTGACCTTGGCTCCTGTCGCCACTAAGACACCCTTCATGGCCCTGAGCCAGAAGGATCCGACTGCACTGAGCGCCACTGCTACGGACGGCGGTCGGAACAAACTAACAGGCAGTCAAAGTGGGAATCCATTGACAACGCAGAAGTCTCTGTCTGCCAAGACGGATCTCCAACAAGGCTTAGCCAACACCGCCATCCGCCTCACCCGTACATCTGCCACCGCACGGCTACAGGATCGCCCGGTCCAAACCCAACTGCTAACGTCGGCCCCTCATCAACGAGCGCCCTCGCCAGAGGCCCTATTCGCATGCCGCCCCATCACTCCCACTCGATCGTCCCCGGCGGCTTCGACGTCACGTCGTAGACGACGCGGTTCACGCCCCGGACCTCGTTGATGATCCGTGTCGCGGTCTTGGCCAGGACGTCCCAGGGGAATTGGTAGAAGTCGGCGGTCATGCCGTCGGTTGAGGAGACGGCGCGCAAGGCCAGGACTTTTTCGTAGGTGCGGGCGTCGCCCATGACGCCAACGGTCTTGACCGGCAGCAGGACGGCGAAGGCCTGCCAGATGCTGTCATAAAGCCCAGCCTTGCGGATTTCGTCCAGATAGATGGCGTCGGCCTGTTGCAGGGTCTCGACGGCCTCGGGCGTGATCTCGCCGGGGATGCGGATGGCCAGGCCCGGTCCGGGGAAGGGGTGGCGGCCGACGAAGGCGTCGCTCAGGCCCAGTTCGCGGCCCAGGGCGCGGACCTCGTCCTTGAACAGTTCGCGCAGGGGCTCGACAAGTTTGAGCTTCATATAGTCGGGCAGGCCGCCGACATTGTGGTGGCTCTTGATCACATGGGCCTTGCCGCTGGACGAGGAGACGCTCTCGATCACGTCGGGATAGAGGGTGCCCTGGGCCAGGAATTCGGCGCCCTCGATCTTGGCGGACTCGCGATCGAACACCTCGATGAACAGGCGGCCGATGGTCTTGCGCTTGGTCTCCGGGTCGGAGATCCCGGCGAGCTCGCCCAGGAACTCCTTGGACGCGTCCACATGGATCAGCGGGATATTGTAGTGCTCGCGGAACAGGGTGGTGACCTGGGTCGCCTCGTCCTTGCGCAGCAGGCCGGTGTCCACGAAGACGCAGGTCAGCTGATCGCCGATGGCCTCGTGGATCAGCACGGCCGCGACCGAGCTGTCGACCCCGCCGGACAGGCCGCAGATCACCTTGGCGTCGCCGACCTGTTCGCGGATCTGGGCGATCTTCTCGTCGCGATAGGCGGCCATGGTCCAGTCGCCCTTCAGCCCGGCGATGCCGTGGGTGAAGTTCTTCAACATCTGGTGGCCGCGCGGGGTGTGCATCACCTCGGGGTGGAACTGCACGCCGTAGAAGCGGCGAGCCTCGTCGGCGATCACGGCGTAGGGCGAACCGGCCGAAGAGGCGACGACGTCGAAGCCCTCGGGGATGGCGACGATCTTGTCGCCATGGCTCATCCAGACCGTCTCTTCCTCGCCGACCGGGGCCAGGTCGGCCAGCAGGGGCGAGGCTTTCTCGACGGTGATCTCGGCGCGGCCGAACTCGCGGGTGTGGCCGCCCTCGACCTTGCCGCCCAGCTGTTCACACAGGGTCATCTCGCCGTAGCAGATGCCCAGCACCGGCACGCCGGCCTCGAACACGGCCTGGGGCGCGCGGGGGCTGCCTTCCTCGTGCACGCTCTCGGGACCGCCCGACAGGATGATGGCGGCGGGGTTCATCCCCGCCAGAGCGGCCTCGGCCTTCTGGAACGGATGGATCTCGCAATAGACGCTGGCCTCGCGCAGGCGGCGCGCGATCAGCTGCGTCACCTGGCTGCCGAAATCGACGATGAGGACCTTCTGGTGGTCGTGCGGCGTGGTCATGGGGTGATCGAATCCGGGGCGGGAGGTTGCGCGGGGTCTTGGCCGTGTAAGGCCGGAATTTCAAGCTTGGGGATGTTCAGGGCGGCGAGGCCCTCGGCCTCCAGCACGGCGGTCAGACGATCCAGGGCGGCGGCCAGGTTCTCGTCCACATGATGCAGGGTGGAGGTCCAGTCCTCCAGCGCCTTCAGCTCGGCCCGACCGTCCGACACGCCGCGCAGGGCGATGATGGGCACGCCAAACGTCTGGGCCGACCGAACCAGGGCCCAGGTCTCCATGTCCACCATCTCGGCCTCGATGGCGTCATAGGCGGCGCCGGAGACGACATTGGCTCCGGTCGACAGGGTGGCGGTCGGCACGCCGGGGATAGGGCACGGCAGGGCCAGGATCGCAGGATGCTCCAGCAGAGGCGTCACCCCCTTGGGAAAGCCCAGGGCGCTGGCGTCCATGTCGCGATAGGCGACGCTCGACGCCTGATAGGCGCAGGCGTGGTCCAGCTCCTGCGAGCCGCACGACCCCAGCGAGACGATCAGGTCCGGCAGGTCGCCCGCCGCCTCCAGCCGCGCCAGGGCGGCGGTGAGGGCGACGGCGGCTTCCACCGGGCCGACGCCGGTCATCAGGGGCTGGATGCGGGCGCGCAGATGGTCGCCGTATTCGGCAGGCGCAGCCATGACGTAGAGGACCGAGACCTCGCCGTGCTGCGCCAGCCCAGCCTCCATCAGGCGGCGCGCTGATAGACGGCGGCGAAGAAGCCGTCGGTGTCGGCCGAGGCCGGCGACAGTCGAAGACGCGCGCCGGACGCCAGTTCGGCGAACCTGGCCCGCGCGGCCTCGGTCAGTTGCGGCGCTGACAGCATGTCGGCGACGGGGACCGGTCGGAAGTCGGGAGTCGCCGCCTCGAAGGCGTCGGCGCTGGCCTCGTTCTCGCGGGCCAGCATCGAACAGGTGACATAGACCAGACGCCCGCCCGGCTTCACCAGCTTGGTCGCCTGGCTCAGGATACGGACCTGAAGCGCGTGCAGTTTCTCGACCTCCTCCGTCGTCAGACGCCAGGCGTCCTCGGGCCGGCGCCGCCAGGTGCCGGATCCCGAACAGGGGGCGTCGACGAAGACCAGATCGGCCTGGCCGTTGACGGTTTCCAGCCCGCCGCCGTTCTGGCCGATCAGCACCAGCTCGGCCTCGACGCCCGCGCGTTGCAGGCGGGGCCGGATGTTCTCGAGCCGCTTGTTGACGACGTCGGAGGCGATCAGCTTGCCCTGCCCGCCCATGGCCTGTGCCAGACCCAGGGTCTTGCCGCCGCCGCCGGCGCAATAGTCCACCACCGTCGCGCCGGGTTGCGCGCCCGCCAGCCAGCAGACGACCTGGCTGCCCTCGTCCTGGATCTCGAACTTGCCGGCCTTGAACCCGTCCAGGGCCTGGATATTGGGCGGCGGCTCGGACGGCACGCGCAGCCCCAGGGCGGACCAGGGCGTGCGGGCGACCGACAGACCGGCGTCACGCAACTCGACCTCGACCGCATCCACCGTGGCGACCGCGTCGTTCACACGCAGGTCGATGGGCGCGCGCGGCGCCATCAGGGCATGGGCCTCTTCCGCCCAGCGCTCCCCGAAGGTGGCCTTGAAATCCTCGACCACGAACTCGGGCAGACCGGCCGCGACCCAGCCCGGCAGTTCCCCCTGCCCCGCCGTGATCCGGCTGCGCTCCTGTTTCGACAGCGGTCGCGGGCCATAGCCGTCGCCCGAGTGCAGCGCCTCGATCTCTTCCACCGACAGGCCGTCAATGGCGTGCAGCGATCCGATCACCAGGGCCCGACCGTCTTCGCGCCCGCCCATGATCCACGACAGTCGGCCGCGCGCCCGCAGCACCTTGTAGACATGATCGGCGATGGCGCGCCGGTCCTTGGACCCGGCGTAGCGGTTGGCGGTCCCCCAGGCTTTCAGGACGGTTTCCGCCGGTTGGTTGCCCTGGGCGATGGAGTCCAGGACAGAGGCGGCGGCGGCGAGACGGGCGGCTGGGGTCAATGCGGGCTTTCAGATCAAAGGAACAGGGAGGTCAGGACCATGACCAGTCCCGCAAGCGAGACCAGCCAGACCAGCGACCGGATATAGGGAATACCGAGGGCGTAGAGCGGCACATAGACGACGCGCGCCCAGAAATAGAGAGCCGAACCCCACACGGTCAGGGCGCTGGACGCCTCGATCACATGGGCGATCAGCACCGCGCCGATGAACAGCGGCAGGGTTTCATACAGGTTGGCCTGGGCCCGCTCGAGACGGCCGGTCAGCGGCTTCGTCGCCGCCGGCGTCTCATCGCGCGGCCCCGCATTCCACTTCGAACCGAACTCGACCGTCCGCGCCCCGGCCGGCAGGAAGACCTGCACCAGCGCCAGGATCAGCGTCAGGGCCAGATAGGTCAGTTCGGTCGTCATGGCCTTATCCCTGTCTGTAGTTCGGCGCCTCGCGCGTGATCATCACGTCGTGGACGTGGCTCTCCCGCAGGCCCGCGCCGGTGATGCGCACGAAGCGCGCACGCTCCTGGAAGTCGGCGATCGTGCCGGCGCCCACATAGCCCATGGAGGCGCGCAAGCCCCCGACCAGTTGGTGCAGAACCGGGGTGATCGGCCCCTTGTACGGCGTCTGACCCTCGATGCCCTCGGGCACCAGCTTCTCGGAAGACACCTCCTTCTGGAAGTAGCGGTCGGCCGAGCCGCGCGCCATGGCGCCGACCGAACCCATGCCGCGGTACGACTTGTAGGATCGGCCTTGGTACAGGAAGACCTCGCCGGGGCTTTCGTCGGTGCCGGCGAACATCGAGCCCATCATGGCCACGTTCGCGCCGGCTGCGATGGCCTTGGCCAGGTCGCCCGAATATTTGATCCCGCCGTCGGCGATGACCGAGGCGCCCGTGCCCCTGGCGGCCCGCGCTGAGTCCATCACGGCGGTCAGCTGCGGCACGCCCACGCCCGCCACGATCCGGGTGGTGCAAATGGAGCCGGGACCGATGCCGACCTTGACCGCATCCGCGCCCGCGTCGATCAGGGCCCGCGTCGCATCATAGGTGGCGACGTTTCCGGCGATGACCTGCAGACGGTTCGACTCGCGCTTGATCCGCTCGACCACCTGGGCGACCGAGGCCGAGTGGCCGTGAGCGGTGTCGATCACCACCACGTCCACGCCGGCGTCGGCCAGGGCCATGGCCCGCTCGTATCCGGCGTCACCGACGGTCGAGGCCGCCCCGACCAGCAGACGACCCTGGTCGTCCTTGGCCGCATGGGGGAAGGCCTGGGCCTTCTCGATGTCCTTCATGGTGATCAGGCCGACGGCCCGATAATCCTCGTCCACCACGATGACCCGTTCGATCTTGCGGGTCTTCAGCAGGTCGCGCGCCTCTTCACGGCTCGCGCCCTCACGCACCGTGATCAGGTCGCCGGTGGTCATCAGCGAGGCGGCCGTCAGGTTCAGGTCGTTCTCGAACCGCATGTCGCGGTGGGTCAGCATGCCGACCAGCTTGCCCGTGGCTGGATCGACCACCGGGAAGCCGGTGATCTTCTTGCGGGCCACGATCTCACGCACTTCGCCCAGGGTCGTCTGCGGGCCGACGGTGACCGGATTGACCACCATGCCGCTTTCATAACGCTTCACGGCGCGGACCTGATCGGCCTGCTCCTCGATGGTCATGTTGCGGTGAAGCACGCCCAGGCCGCCGGACTGGGCCATGGCGATAGCCAGGCGGCTTTCCGTCACCGTGTCCATGGCGGACGACAGCAGCGGGATGTTCAGTTTGATGTCGCGTGTCAGCTGGGTCGAGACATCGACCATCGCCGGCATGAACTCGGACGGGCCGGGTTCGAGCAAAACATCGTCGAAGGTCAGTCCTTCGCGTATCTCCATAGGGAGTCTCCGTTTTGCGGGCCGCGTATAACGGTGCGGAGGGGGCCACGGCAAGGGTCTTGCCGTTTATGGACCCGATAGATTTTATTGGTTTGCAACCGAGGGGGCCAATGACCATTCTTGCAACATGGTCGGCGTCCTCCTCAGCACCGCGCGCAAACTGGCTCTGAAGATCGCCAGCTATGGCGTCATGCACCTTGTGGTGGCCATTCTGGTGGCCTTCGCCATCACGCGCGACTGGCGTATCGCCCTGGCCGTCGGCATGGTCGAACCCTTCTTCCAGACCATCGCCTATTCGATCCACGACCGGGTCTGGCACCGGGTCGAACGCCGCCGCATGGCCTCCAACATCGAAGAGGCGGCCGAGGCCTTCACCGCCCGGCTCGACATCATGTCTCCGGACGAACAGACCCGCGTCCACGACCACCATGGGCACAGCCACGCCCTGCCCCGCTCGCTAAAACAGGTGGCGGTCAAGACCGTGACCTACGGCGTCATGCATTTCGCTGTCGCCGTGGCCGTGGCCTACGCCCTGACCCAGGACATCCGCACAGCCCTGGCCATCGGCACCATCGAACCCCTGGTCCAGACGGTCTTCTTCACCGTCCACGACCGCATCTGGTCGCGCATCGAACAGCGCCGCGCCGGCCGGCAGCCGGCGACGGCCTGAATTAACGACCTTAACCTGACCGCTTGAGCGTCGAGGGGATGCGTCCGAAGACGCACCCCCCTTCCCCATCAGAAGCGGCGACGGATGCTGGCGAACACCTGACGCGGCGCGCCCGGCAGGAAGGTCTGACGACCCGCCGTGTTCTGGAAGCCGCCTGAACCCACGGTCGAGATGTAATCCTCGTCCGTCAGGTTCACGACGTTGACCTGGATCTGCGTCCCGTCCAGCCAACCGCCCATGCCGGTGAAACGATAACCGGCGGTCAGTTCGACCGTGGTGTAGGCGTCGGCCTTCTCATCGTTCAGGTAGGATGAGAAACGCTCGCCGGTGTAGGCGGTCGCCAGGGTCCCGAACACCGCGCCATTGTCGTATGACAGCTCGGCGCGGAACAGGTTTTCCGGCGTCGCGACGATCCGCTTTCCGGCCGTCGCGGCGACCAGGACGCCGGCCCCGTCGCGCACGTCATCCTCATAGGTCGAGTCATTGTAGCTGTAGGAGCCGAAGGCCGACCAGTCTGAGGCGAAGTTCCACAGGGCGGCGGCTTCGAACCCACGGCTCTTCACGGCGCCGACGTTCTGGATCCCGTTGCCCAGGCCCAGGATCGGGGCGCCCAGGGCGACGGTGAGCAGCCGGTCTTCGAACTGGACGTCATAGGCCGCGACCGAGCCTTGCAGACCGCCGGCGAAGTTGAAGCGCCAGCCGGCCTCGATGGTGCGCGAGTTTTCCGGCTTCAGCGTGTCCTTGATCGCCGCGAAACCGGCCGCCGAGGCCGAGAAGGGCCCGCCGGTGTTGGAGGATTCGAACGCCCGCATGTTTTCGGCATAGGAGGCGAACAGCTGATGGTCGGAATTCAGGTCGTAGCTCACCCCGATCTGCGGCAGGAAGTTGTCCTCGGCCTTGATCGAGCCGGTCTTGTTGGCGCCGACGACGGTGCTGGCCTCGTTCTCGACGCTCAGCGACTTGAAGCCGGCGTTGACGGTCAGATCATCGGTGATCGCCCAGCTGTCCTGCAGGTACAGATTGGTCGTCTTGGTGTTGTAGCTGTATTCCCACTCGGTGAAGAAGGGGTTCTCCTGGAACTCGAGCGAGTCCCGGCCGCCGTCGCCGCCGCGGCTCAGACCGTAATAGCGGCGAGCCTGGTTGAAGTCGTTGTCCTCGACCCAGAAGCCGGCCTCGATGCTGTGTGCGCCCAGGTCCAGCGTCACCGAACCGATCGCGCCCTTGCGGTCGATGTCGTATTCCGTGGTGCGGACGGCGATGGGGCCGGGGCTGGCGATGGTGGAGCCGTCCTGTCCCTTGGCGCCGAAAGGCGTCGGCACATAGGGCGTCCACCACAGGCCCTGCCCCTTGTTCGTGTGACCATAGCCGGTCAGCGAGACACTGAGCGAATCGGTCAGGGGATAGTCCAGCGTCACCGCGCCGATCGTGTCGTCGCGCAGACCGGCCGCGTTGAAATAGGCGTCGTCGACGCATTTGATCGGGCTGGGATAGGCGTTGGTGGTGCAGTCGCCGGCCGGGGTGGCCTGGTAGATGTCGGCGACCCGAACCGCCATGGCGTAGTCGCCCGAAATATTGTCCCAGTCACGGCCCAGCCGGTCGATCATGCCCAGCGACATGTCCTGGTAGTCGTTCTCACGACGCTCGGAATGATTGATGAAGCCGCGCAGTTCGCCGGCGCCGAGCGGCTGGAGGAAGCTGGCGTTGATCTGCTGTTGCTTCTGCTCGCCCACGCCCTTCCACTTGTCGGCGCTCTGGTCGGCGTAGGACACCGACAGGCGTGTGCCGGCCGAACCCAGGGCGCCGCTGTCCAGGCGCACGAAGCCGCGCAGGGTGTCGTCGCTGCCGAAGGCGCCCGAGACATCGACGCCGAAGTCCGTCGTCGGGACCCGGCTGACGAACTGGACCGTGCCGCCCAGATTGCTGCTCGACGCGGTGCCCAGCGCGCCCGATCCCTGGGCCACGTCCACCCGCGCGACGTTCTCCGAAATGATGGCGCGGGAAATATGCAGACCATTATGGTTGCCGTAGCTCATGTCGCCCAACGGAACGCCGTCCAGGGTGAAGCCGAGCTGGTTCTGGTTGAAGCTGCGCAGGACGATGCGCGCCGACCATTCATAGGCGCCGAAGGCGTCGGCCGATTGGAAGCTGACGCCCGGCAGGCGTTCGATGGCCTTCAGCGGGCTGCTGCCAGGCGCCTCGATGGCGATGGCGTCGGCGTTGACCGACGCCTGCTGGCGCGTCTGGCCGCGACCGAAGACGACGATCTCGTCGATCTCGGACACCTGGGTGTCGGCCGTGGCCATGGCGACGGCGGCGTCCTGCGCGGCGGCGACGCTCGGAACCACGAAGAGGGCCAGCGTCAGAAGAGACGCGCCCGAAAGGAAGCGATTGGAAATCATGTCAGCCCCGCTGTCAGCGCAGATTGCGCCGAGGCCGGGCTACCGCTGGGTGACAACACATCGGTGAAGACTTCGCGCGACTTTGGTGACAGCGGTATCCAAAACGCAAATGGCCGCCGAGCGTGCCCGTATAGCTACGCTTGCGCCGTATTCGGACAAAGCGGCCGGCCTTAGCCCGGACCGGCCTCAGACCTGTCTTACCGCTTGTTCAACGCCACCAGAAACACCTCGGCGCTGTCCTTCCGGCTGGAGGCCGGCTTGACGTATTTGACCGTCTCGAACTCCTCGCGCAGTCGCGCCAGAACCCCTCCGGCGTCGCCGCCCTGGAAGTTCTTGGACACGAAATTCCCGCCCGGCCGAAGGGTGCGGATGGCGAAGTCGGCGGCGATCTCGATCAGGGCGATGATCTTCAGGTGGTCGGTCTGGCGGTGACCGACCGTATTGTGCGCCATATCCGACAGCACCAGGTCCGGCGCCCCGCCGATGGCGTCGATCAACTGTTGGTCCACGCCCGGATGGGTGAAGTCGGCCTGCAACAGGGTCGAACCCGGGATCGGCTCGATCATCAGCAGGTCCACGCCCGCCACGGCGCCGGCTCCGCGATTGACCGCCACCTGGATCCAGCCGCCCGGCGCCGCGCCCAGGTCGATGACCTTCGAGCCACGCTTGATCAGGTGGAATTTGTCGTCGATCTCGATCAGCTTGAAGGCCGCGCGCGAACGCCAGCCCTCGGCCCGCGCCTTCTCGGACCATTTGTCGGCCAGTTGGCGTTTGATCCATTGCTGGCTCGACATCGACTTGGTGTCGGCCGTCTTCATTTTGGTGCCCATGCCGCGCCCGGCGGCGGTGCCGCCCGTGGGCGGTTTGACCATCCGGCGGCGTTCTTGGGGCTTTTCGTCTTCACTCATCGTTCCCACATAGCCCCGACCGGCGTTGCGGGCTATGTCCCGCCTCAAATCAACCCCAAGAGGACGACCGAAATGGCCGACACCCTGACCTTCACCCTGGACACCGGCGACGGCGAAGCCCGCGACGTGGTCATCAAGCTGCGCCCCGATCTGGCCCCCGGCCACGTCGAACGCATCACCGAACTGGCCTCGGAAGGCTTCTACGACGGCGTGGTCTTCCACCGCGTGATCGCCGGCTTCATGGCCCAGGGCGGCGACCCCACCGGCACCGGCACCTCCGGCTCCAAGAAGCCGAACCTGAAGGCCGAGTTCTCGGCCGAGCCGCACGTGCGCGGCGTCTGCTCGATGGCGCGCACCGCCGATCCCAACAGCGCCAACTCGCAGTTCTTCATCTGCCTGGACGACGCCACCTTCCTGGACCGCCAGTACACGGTCTGGGGTGAAGTCGAATCCGGCATGGAACACGTCGACGCCCTGCCCAAGGGCGAGCCGCCCCGCGCGCCGGGCAAGATCGTCAAGGCGACGGTCAACTAAGACTCTCCACCCTCGAAACCGTATCGGCTCGGCCGATGCGGTTTCGAGGCCTGCGGTCTAGGAGCGATCCTCGGCCGCGCCGTCGAACTGAACCGCCTGGGCGTCGCGCCACGCGTCACGCAAGCCGTCCACCGGCAGGTTCGCGCCCAGCAGGGCCAGTTGATCGACCCACACCGTCGCCAGTTTGTCGACTGTGGACTGGCCCCAGCCCGGCGGCTGCTGACGCGCCCAGTTCTGCAAAGACTCCGCATTGAAGATCATCAGGAAGGCGCAGGCCACGAACAGGGTCTGGCTGGTCCATCGCCGCGCCCGCGACGCCTCGCCTTCTTCGTCCAAAGCCGGCGCCGGGGGAAAGGCGAACCGGCCCAGGGCGATCAGGGCGTTCTCGCGCGTCGGCAGGTCGTGGGCGTCGGCGGCGCCGATCCAGTCGCTGGACGGATCCGCCGCCACCGGTTCGTCCAGCGGCGGAAACGGCGACACCGGCGGATGCGCCTGTGTCGGGAAGGGATCGATCGGGTCCGTGGGATCGCTCATCGTCGGATCAACGCCTCAGAACTGGAAATAGATGAAGGGCGCCACGCCCTCGGGTCGCATCGCCTCGACCAGCAGGATGGCCGCCCCGATCAACACACCGAGCGTCGGTGACGGCGCCGTCTTCAGCCGTTCGGCCAGCCCCTCGACCGCGCGCGGCGGCAGCCCATGCATGGCCAACCCGCCGACGATCAGCACCAGCACGAAGGGCGTCACCAGGCTGAAACCCTCGAACCGCCCCAGCCCGGCCAGCATCTGCATCGCCAGGTCAAAGGTCTCGGCCCGGAACAGGATCCATCCCAGACAGACGACGTGGAAGGTGATCAGGACCCCCAGCCAGGTCGGAATGACCTTGCGGTCCTTCACCACCGCACGACCGAGGCGCTCGACCACCTGCGCCCCGCCGTGCAGCGCGCCCCAGGCCACGAAGGTCCAGGCCGCCCCGTGCCACAGCCCGCCCAGCAGCATGGTGATCATCACATTGAGGCATGACGACCACAGCCCCTTCCGCCCCCCGCCCAGCGGCACGTACAGATAGTCGCGCAGCCAGCTGGACAGGCTGATATGCCACCGCCGCCAGAAGGCCTGCATCGAGGCCGCCCGATAAGGCTGATCGAAATTGCGCGGGAAGGAATAGCCCAGCAGGGCCGCGATCCCGATGGCCATGTCCGAATAGGCCGAGAAGTCGCAATAGATCTGAACCGCATAGGCATAGACCGCCGCCGCTATGTCGATCGCCCCATAGGCCGACGGATCGAAGAAGACCGGATCCACCAGCCGCGTCGCCAGCTCGGACGCGATCACCGTCTTCTTGAACAGGCCCCAGACGATCAGCAACAGCCCATGGGTCGCCATCTCGCGTGTCAGCCGCGGCACCCGCGCGAACTGGGGCAACAGGTCCGACGCCCGCACGATGGGGCCCGCCACCAGGTGCGGGAAGAAGCTCATCAGCAGCATGACGTCCAGCAGGCTCTCGGCCGGCGCCGTCTTGCCGCGATAGACGTCGACCACATAGCTGACGCCCTGGAAGGTGAAGAAGCTGATCCCGACCGGCAGCACCACCCGCAACAGCGGCAGGTCCCGCTCCCAACCGAATTGGGCCAGCAGATCAACAGCCTGCTCGACGAAGAAGCCGTAATACTTGAAGAAGCCCAGGATGGTCAGATTGGCCGCGACGCCCAGGCCGACCCACAGTTTGCGCCGTCCCGGCTGGTCGCTGCGCACGATCAGGGCCGCCACGCCCCAGTTCAGCACGGCCGAGGCGATCAGCAGGCCGACGAACCGCCAGTCCCACTGGGCGTAGAAGAACCAGCTGGCCAGCAGCAGGAACAGTTTGCGCCGCCCGTTCTCCCGATCCAGGCTCCAGCTGACCAGATAGACGAACAGGAAGAAGACCGCGAAGGCCAGGGTCGGAAACAGCATCAGTCCGCCTCCCCCTTTGCCGCCTTCCAGCGGTCATAGGCCCCAATCAGATCCTCGCTCAGGACCCCGCCGCTCCATTCCGCCCCGATGGAGGTGAAATGCACCCGGTCGGGCCGCATATAGGGTTCGGGCAGGGTCGCCAGCCGCTCCGCCGAACAGTCGCCCCCCATACGTCCGTACCAGTCCCAGAAGGCGACGCCCGTCTCGCCCGCGACTCGCCGCTGCACATCCCGGACCACCGCCAGAGCCTCCGGCGCTGATCGCCCGCCGCACGGTCCGCCGGTTCCGGGCTTCAATCCCTCGGGCGCGCCGAGGATCAATACAGGCGCATCCATGGATCGGACTACCATCAGGGCCTGTCTGAGCCAGAGTTCATATTCGCGGGGGTCGAGGTTCGGTGCGAACCCCTCGTTTACTCCAAAGGCCAAGATGATCAGATCCGGCATCCAAGCCGCGAGTTCTAGCCAGGCGATACTGCTGTCGCGCAAGGCGAGGTCCTGCATCGTCGCACCCACGACGCCCAGGTTCGACACCTGTACGCCCGCAGCCCGTCGCGTCAGTCGCAGGTCGTAGAGCTTCAGACGCCCTGTCGGCCGGATATCGATTTGCGTCTGCGGCTTGTCGAATGTCGCCGTCTGGCATTCAGGTTGCCACACCTCGTCTTCGCGGACCGCGAAACCCATCGTCTGCGTTTCGGCGCCAGCGGTAAGGGTCAGTTCGCCGTCCGCCTGCCATGCCTCGCCGCAGATCTGGACCTGATCAAAAGCTCCGTTCGACTCGGCGGTGATCGTCATTGTTGCGCCGTCTCTGACATCGGCTTCGCCGCCGCTCAGGCCGACGCCTATCGGCATGACTCCTCTGGCCAGCACATCCGTCCGCATCGGCCAGTCGCGCGCCGTCACCTCGACCTGCATCGGTCCATAGCCGGCATAGGGCACGCCCGGCGGCAACACCCCGCGCCCACCCGCCCCGAATCGGGCTTGCATCCGCGCGCGCAGGGCTCCGGTGATCCGATCCCCGGCCGTGTGGCTGTCGCCGATCTGGAGAATATGGACCGGCCGCTCGCCCTGGCCGATCTCCGCCGTCCGCAAGGCCTCGAACACCCCCTCCAGCGCCTCGACGCCGCAGATGCCTTCAGGACAGACCGGCGCCCCCGGCGCCGGCGCGGGCATGGGCGCATAGGGGACCTCGGTCCCGCTCTGCATCCCCAGCATCAGCACCGCCGCCCCCACGGCCCCCAGGCTCATGGTCAGCCGGTCGTCTGCGGCCGGGCCGCCGCCGCATCGAGCCCCGAGTCGCGCTTCAGCCGCTCCACCACCGGCGCGCCCATGCGGCGATAGCCGGCCATGGTCATGTGGATCCCGTCATTGGCCCGCATCAGCTGCGGCCGCCCGCTCGCGCCGGGCAGATAGGCCGCATATTCGCCCGCCGCATCGGCGGTGACGCCGGTCGTCTCGATCAGGGGCACGCCCAGGGCCGCCATCCGCTCCTTCACCACGGCGTTGATCACCGCCATCTTCGCGTCGAACCCGGCCCGCTTCATCTTCGGCAGGCCGACCCAATAGACGGCCACGTCATTGGCCCGCAGCAGGCCGACCAGATCGTCGATCCGCTTCCCATAGGCCGCCTTCCAGCCCGGCGTGCCGAAATCATGGATCACCCCGTCCAGGCTGATGCCCTGGGCGTCATTGGTCCCGAACATCACCACCGCCGCATCGACCGGCGTCTCGCTCAACTGCCGCGCCGTCTTGGCCTGGATGTCCACATAGTCGTAGCGCGACAGGCCGGTGGAGACCGCGCTGAACTGGGTCACAGTGACCCCCTGTTCGCCGTGCAGATCGCGATACAATGCGGCCCAAAGACCGTCCGCCATCGAATCGCCGAACACGCCGATCCTCAGTTCGCCCTGCGCGAGCCGCGCCTTCAACGGCGTCACTGCGGCCTTCGCGACTGGCGCCGGCGCCAGACTCTCGACCGGCGCCATCGGCGTCGGCGGAGTGGCCGAGGCGTTGGCCGACCCGCCCAGCATCAGGGTCGGATGGCGCAGCCAACCGCGCCCGTCCGGCGTCAGCATCAGGCCGATCACGACCCCGACGACCAGGGCCGCCGTCAATCCGTTGATGCCTGCGCGCAAGACCGCCCCCGTCGAAAACAGGGTTAGCTATAGCTTAACGACCCCGCCCTGCGCCATGCCGGTCCCGTGTCAGGCGAAACGACAGCGACCTCAGCCGAACCGCCCCTCGGCCCAGCGCGCGGCGAAATAGCCGCCGGTGGCCGAGATCGTGGTCAGAACCGTCCCCCAGATCAGGTCGATCACCGTCAGCTTGGTCTGCCAGATCTCCAGCGTCGCCTGATTGGTCAGGTCATAGGTGGCGTAGGCGACGAAGCCCAGCGCCGCCCCGTTGATCGCCGCCCGCGTCCAGCTTCCGTCCTTCAGGGCCGGGGCGATGGCCAGGAAGACCGTCCCGGCGATTGAGATCAGATAGAACAGCACCGCCGCCCTCATGTCCGGCTTGTCCGCCAGGATCGGCCCCAGCACCGGCTTGTAGAACCGGTCGGTCATGGTGGTCAGCCAGACGGCGTCGATCACCGCAAAGGTGATCCCGGCGCCCAGATAGGCGAAGACATATTTGATCACGACAAACTCCTCAGGCGGGTTTCAGGCGATAGTGGCTGACCGCCCAGGTGCGGCCCCCGTCGTTGCCGAACAGACCGGCGGTCGCCAGGTAGAAGCGCCGCCAGCGCCGGGTCCACAGCTTGGCGTCGTCGCCATAGGTCTCGCGCATCAGCACAGCGATCCGCGCGGCGTTGCGATCCATATTGGACAGCCAGTCGTTGGCGGTGCGGGCGTAGTGGCCGCCGTTCCAGGTCCACTCCTGCTCGACCGCGAACAGGTCGGGAAACTGCCGGATCAACCCGTGGCTGGGCATGATGCCGCCGGTGAAGAAATGCTGGGCGATGAAGTCGCCGCTGTCGGTGTGATCGAACCGATAGGGGGCGTCGCGGTGGGTGAAGACGTGAATGAACATCCGCCCCTCCGGCTTCAGCCAGGACCGGGCCTTGGTCAGCAGGGCCCGCCAGTTGGCCATATGCTCGAACATCTCGACCGAGACGATCCGGTCGAACCTCTGGTCGGTGTCGAACAGGTTCATATCCTGGGTCACGACCGTCAGATTGCTCAGCCCCCGCGCTCGGGCCTGGGCTTCGATATGACCCCGCTGCCCGTGACTGTTCGACACGGCCGTGATCCGCGCCCGGGGATAGGTCTCGGCCATCCACAGCGACAGCGAGCCCCAGCCGCAGCCCATTTCCAGGATGGTCTGACCGTCCGCCAGATCGGCGTGGGCGCAGGTCTCCATCAGGGCCGCGACCTCGGCCTGGTCCAGCGTCTCCGTCCCCGTCGGGTACAGGCAGCACGAATATTTCAGCCGCTCGCCCAGGCACAGGCGGAAGAACTCGGGCGGCAGTTCGTAGTGCTGCCGGTTCGCTGCATCCGCATGTTCGGCGATGACCCGCTCGGCCATTTCGCGCGCAAACGCCGCCTCGTCATGCGGCCCGTCGCGATCCAGGCGCCGACGCGCCTCCGTGACCAGACTGTCGATCGCCGGGCGGGTCACGAAATCCGGAAAGGGCGCGTCCTGCAGCTGGCGAATGGCGACATTGGTCAGGTTCATGCAGGCGCTCCCGTCAGATCACGAGGGATACGCTTTGGGGCGACATTCGGATGCGACGCGATTGCCGCCGCGACCGCTTGCCCGCAAGATCGCTTCCGGACTATGAGCGGAAGACGCCGCGATATTCATCAGACGGTGAAAAGGGAGAGCGATGGGAAAGATCTATGCTGACGTCACGTCCGCGCTGGAGGGCCTGACCTTCGACGGCATGACGGTCATGTCCGGCGGCTTCGGCCTGTGCGGCATCCCCGAGAACCTGATCGCCGCCCTGCGCGACAGCGGCGTCAAGGGGCTGACGGTCATCTCCAACAACGCCGGGGTCGACGGCTTCGGCCTGGGCCAGCTGCTCGGCACCCGCCAGATCGCCAAGATGATCTCGTCCTACGTCGGCGAGAACAAGGAGTTCGAGCGCCAGTATCTGGCCGGCGAACTGGAGCTGGAGTTCAACCCGCAAGGGACCCTGGCCGAACGCATCCGTGCCGGCGGCGCCGGCATCCCCGCCTTCTTCACCGCCACCGGCGTCGGCACCCTCGTCGCCGAGGGCAAGGAGGTCCGCAACTTCAACGGCCGCGACTACGTCATGGAGACCGGCCTGATCGCCGACCTGTCCATCGTCAAGGCGTGGAAGGCCGACGAGCGCGGCAACCTAGTGTTCCGCAAGACCGCCCGCAACTTCAACCCGATGATGGCCACCGCCGGCAAGGTCACCGTCGTCGAGGTCGAGGAGATCGTCCCCGTCGGCTCGCTCGATCCCGACCACATCCACACGCCGGGCGTCTATGTCGACCGCCTGATCCAGACCGTGTCCGAGAAGCGCATCGAACAGCGGACGGTGCGGCAACGTCCAGAACCCGTCGGAGCCGCCGGCTGATGACCAAGCTGAATATCATCGCCATCATCGCCGTCTGCTTGTGCGGCATAGCGGGTCTGACCCTCGCCGTCCTGTCCAGCATGAGCCTGGACAAGGTGGCTGTGGGGGTGGGCCTTTTCGGGCTGCTCCTGACCTATTCCGCTCGTCTCATCGCGAGGAAGAACTGATGCCCCGTACCCGCGAACAACTCGCCGAACGCGCCGCCCAGGAGCTTCAGGACGGCTTCTACGTCAACCTGGGCATCGGCATCCCGACCCTGGTCGCCAACTACATCCCCGCCGGCATGACCGTGACCCTGCAATCCGAGAACGGCATGCTGGGCATGGGCCCCTTCCCCTATGAGGGCGACGAGGATCCCGACCTGATCAACGCCGGCAAACAGACGATCACCGAGATCCCCGAGTCGTCCTACTTCAGCAGCGCCGACAGCTTCGCCATGATCCGCGGCGGGCACATCAACCTGTCCATCCTCGGCGCGATGGAGGTGGCCCAGAACGGCGACATCGCCAACTGGATGATCCCCGGCAAACTGGTGAAGGGCATGGGCGGGGCCATGGACCTAGTCGCCGGCGTCAAGCGCGTGGTCGTGGTGATGGAGCACGCCAACAAGCACGGCCAGTCCAAGGTGCTGAAGGCTTGCACCCTTCCCCTGACCGGCACGGGCGTGGTCAGCCGCATCATCACCGACCTGGCAACCTTCGACGTCAAGCCTGACGGCGCTGGCCTTGAACTGATCGAACTCGCCGACGGCGTCACCCTGGACGAGGTCGCCGCCAAGACCGAGGCCGCCTACACAGTGGCGGCCGGGTTGAAGGCGACCTGAAGCGCCCGTTCGGGGTCGCCTAATCGAACCTTGTTGGGTGATGACGCGCCCGCTAGTGTCGATGACCCGGAGGTCCTGCGTGACCTTCGGATGCGACCCCAGGGCGCCCGCTCCCCGGCATCCAACGCCTCTCAAGGCGAGAACAGGCGACCTCCGTCACATGGCGACTTCGCTCCAGGCGCGGCCCGCAGCCTCCGACGGCGACGCCTCGCCGGAAGCCCCGCTCGATCTCGGCGCCCGTCTGATCACGCGCCAGGCGGGCGACCGCCGCTTCGGCGCCCCGATCCACGCCTGGTATCCGGTGCGCGCCGCTCGGACCCGCACCGCCACGCGGGCTCAGCTTCACGGCGAATGGATCGACCTGCCGGCCACGGTGGCCCCGGACGCCGTCCAGACGACGGCCTGCGGCGGTTGGCGACTGATCAACCGCCTGGGGCTGATCTGGGCCTGCCCCGCAGGCGCAGTCGCCCCGCCGGACCTGCCTCCGACGCCCGAGGCGCCCCTGGCCCTGATCGCCTATTCCAAGGCCCCTGCGCGTGCGGATTATGACCAGGCGGTCCTGGGTCTGCTGGACCCGGCCCATGTGCCGATGATCCATAACGCCTGGTGGTGGCGCAGCCAGGCGCGACGCACCAAGACCAAGAGCTACAGCCCCTCGCCCTTCGGCTTCACGGCCGTCGCGGCGGACGCCTTCGCCTCCACCCCCGCCTATGATCTGGTGTCCGAGGACCGCAAGGTCAGTATCGAGTTCCGCCTGCCGTCGATCCGGCTTGAGCGCGTCACGGCCCGCGGGTTCGAGCTGATCAACCTGACCACCGTCACCCCCCAGGCGGAAGGCGACGTCGTGATCCGCAACCTGATCCTCTGCTCGGTCGCCGCCTTGCGGTTCGGCAGCCCGCTGCTGTCGGCCTGGGGCCGGACCTTCCTGCGTCAGGACGTGGCCATACTGGAGCGGCTCGAGGGCCGCAGCCCGCATCTGCCCCTGGTCTTCGCCGGCGACCCGGACCGCCCGTCCGCCTTCTACTTCGCCTCCAAGGCCGCCCTGCTCCGCGCCCAGCGCGACGACGCCCCCTACCGGAACCCGATCGAAGCCGAGTCCCTCCAGTGGGTCACCTGAGCCGGGCCCCAGCCCTCACTTCGCCGACTGAATCGTCCAGTCGGCGATCTGGGTGTTGATGTCGCGCGTCGCCGTGTCGAAGGCGGCGACGATGGCCGATATCCGGTTCTCGCCCGCCGGCTGGGTCACATTGAAGACCCGCTCCACCGACCGCCCCTGTTCGGGACGGATCGCCGCATCCCCGCCGGTGCGCCGCTCGGGCGTCGAACGCAGCTGGGCGCGAGCGGTGATCACCACGTCCGGCGTCGCCCCCGGCGCGGCGTAACGCGCCTCGAACGTCGTCACCGTGACCTGCAGCACCAGCGGCGGCGTGCCGGGTTCGCGTCGGCCCAGGACGCGGATCTGGTCGGCCCGATTGGCGAAGGCCGCCTTCAGGCTGTCGTCGAACAGGGTCGCGGCGGGCGACACCCAGCGCGCGCCGCCGATATAGGCGGTTTCGGTCCCCGTGACGCCCAGGATCCGGTCGTCGCCGGTCGCTTCCGGAAACTCGATCCGGCGGATCGACACCGACAACGGCGCGGGCGTGTCGCCCTCGGCCGAGGGCGCGTCCAGCGGCAGGCCGAACCGGTAGTTCTGCACCGGATCCGGCGTGGACAGCAGCGAACAGCCGCCCAGCGAGACGACGACGCCGGCGACGGCGCCCAGTTGCACCAGGGAACGGATCACGGCTGCACCTCCAGCTCTTTCGATTGCGGTTTCCCGATGAAGTCGCGCGGGCTGGCGCGGACGTCGTCGATCAGGCCCTGTAGAGAGCGCGTCGCCTCCTGCAGTTCCTCAATGGTGCCGCTCAGTTGCGGCAGGCTGGACGTCGCGAAGTCGCCCAGCGGTCGTTCCAGCCCGGTGATCGAGCGGTTGGCCGAGGCGATGGCCGTGCGGGCCTCCGCCGTCGCCTGATTGATGTTGGCGATGGCTTCGCGGCCGTCGGTATTGACGACGGCGCGCATGTCGGCCGCCAGCCCCTGATACTCAAGGATGGTGGCGTTGGCGTTCTTCACCGCCGCCTCCAGCTCGGCGAAGATGGCCTTGCGGGCCTCCAGCTCGGTCGTCAGGGCCTCGACGTTCTTCACGCTGGTCGAGAAGCTGCGAATATTGTCGTCGGACATGACGCGGTTGATGCGGTTCAGCGCATCCACCGTCTGGGCCAGCACCGTGCCCGACCCGCTCAGAAGCTCGGCGATCGGCGACGGCTGGCTTTGCAGCACCGGCACCACATTGTCCGGATACTGGTCCTTCAACAGGGCGCTGTTGGGCGAGCCGGCGGTGATCTGGATATAGTTCAGGCCTGTGATGCCCTGCGGCTCCAGCTGGGCGCGGGAGGTCACGCGCACCGGCGTCGTACCGTCCACGCGAACCCGCGCGATGACCTGGTCGCCGCGCTTGGTGTCGATGTTCAGGTCGGTCACCTCGCCGACGCGGATGCCGTTGAAATGCACCTCGCCGCCTTCCGACAGGCCATTGACCGGCCCATAGAAGACGATGTCGTAAATGTCGTAGTCGCTGTTGAACTGCAGTCGGGCCAGCCAGATGGTGAACACCGCCAGCGCCGCCATAAGGCAGACGGTGGCGATCCCGACGGCGGCGTAGTGTGCGTCTCGTTCCATACTCGGCTCTCCTCAGGCCGCGGTCTCGAGCGCGCAGCAGGCGAAAGTGGTCGCCGGTTTCGCCGCCCGCTGCGCGCTCATTTTGACATTTCCGGTTCCGACCGCGCCGAGGCGCGGTCGGAACCGTGGGCGGCGCGACCGCGCGGCCCCAGGAAGTATTCCTTGATCCACGGATGGTCGGAGCGTTCCAGCTCCTGCACCGTGGCCTTTTCGACGACCCGTTTGTCCGCCAGCACCGCCACCTCGTCGCAGATGGCGTACAGGCTATCGAGGTCGTGTGTAATCATGAAGACGGACAGGCCCAGATCGTCGGCCAACTGCCGGATCAGTTCGTCGAAGGCCGCCGCCCCGATGGGGTCCAGGCCCGCCGTCGGTTCGTCCAGGAAGACCAGTTCGGGATCCAGCGCCAGGGCTCGCGCCAGACCGGCCCGCTTCTTCATCCCGCCCGACAGCTCCGCCGGCTTCAGGTGATGATGCTCCGGTTTCAGACCGACCATGGCGATCTTCAGCTCGGCCAGTTCGTACATCACCGACTTGGGCAGTTTGGTATGTTCGACCAGGGGCGCCGCCACGTTCTCGAGAACGGTCAGGGATGAGAACAGCGCCCCCTGCTGGAACAGGATGCCGGTGCGCTTCTCGATATCCGCCGCCTGATCGTCCGTCAGGGTGGCGCGGTCGTAGCCCAGCACCTTGACCGACCCGCCCTCGGGCTCCTTCAGGCCGATGATGGTGTTCAGCAGCACGGTCTTGCCCGCGCCCGATCCCCCGACCACCCCCAGGACCTCGCCCCGTTTCAGGTCCAGGTCCAGGTTCTCGTGAATGGTCCGGTCGCCGAACTGGCTCAGCAGGCCGCGCACCTCGATCAGGTTCTCGGTCTTGTCCTCCGGGGCGGCGGCCGACATCGTCGCATCGGTCATATGTCCAGCTCCAGGAACATCAGGGCGAAGACCGCGTCCAGCAGGATGATGGCGAAGATCGCCTGCACCACCGCCGCCGTCACCCGCCGGCCCAGGCTCTCGACATCCCCGGCCACCGACATCCCCTGACGACAGCCGATGGCGGCGATCACCAGGGCGAAGACCGGCGCCTTCACCAGGCCGACCATCATGTGCTGGGCCATGCTCCCGTCTTCGACCAACCGCTGGAAGAAGAAGGCCGGCCCCAGGTTCAGGGAGCTCCAGCACACGATCAGACCGCCCAGCAGGCCGCCGATCATGCCCATGAAGGTCAACAACGGCAGCATCAGCACCAGGGCCGCCAAGCGCGGCACCACCAGGGCCTGGAACGGATTGACGCCCATCACCTGCATGGCGTCGACCTCCTGGTTCATCCGCATGGACCCGATCTCTGCCGCAAAGGCCGAGGCCGACCGCCCCGCCAGCAGGACCGAGGCGATCACCACCGCGAACTCGCGGAACATGGCCACGCCGATCAGCTGGACCGCGAAGACCTGGGCGCCGAAGTCGGTCAGCAGGTCCACGCCGATGAAGGCCACGACCGCGCCGATGAAGAAGTTCGTCACCATCACGATGGGGATGGCGTCCAGACCCGCGCGCTCGGCCTGGCTGACCCAGGCGGGCCAGCGGATGCCGCCTGGATTTTTGGCGGCCTCGACCACGGCCTCCATCAGACGTCCCAGGAAGGCCAGGGACAGCATGGCCTCGGCCCCGAAATCATAGACGCCCCGCCCGATCTTGGCGAAGGCGCGGGTAAAGGCGCCTGGCTGCTTCGGCGGAGGCGAGCTCTTGCGCTCCAGGGCTTCGATCATCGTGTAGATGCGGCCCGCCTCAGGCCGCTCCGTCCACGCCGACTTGGGCACGCCGCAATGCGACGCCTGCACCAGAGCCAGGGCGCCGGCCGTGTCGAAACGGCCCAGGTCGCGGGTGTCCACGCTTTCGATCTTGCGGCCGTCAAGATCCTTGCCGAGCCGTTGCGGCAAACGGCCCAGGGCCGTCGTCGTCCAGTCGCCGACCAGGCGCAGCTTCGCCGTCCCGTCGCCGGCGTCCGTGATTTCGTAATCGGTCTGGCTCATCGCGCCCCGGAAGTCAGAACGGGAATCAAGCGACTTCCCAACCTATGAAGGGGACCGCCGAAAACCCGACACGCCTCATGGTCAAGCCCAAGAGGGAAGTCAACGCGCGATGACATTTGCACGGCGCTTTCCTTTCGCACTGTGTCGGACCTGCGTCCCCCATAGGATATTCCCCACCGCCACGCTGGCGCTACAACGGCAACGCCACCAGAGCGGATTCGTTCGTTCTTCAACCGACAAGGCGTCGCGCGGCGGTCAGATCCTCGACGAAGGCCCGTTGCGTCTCGGCCTGTGCGGCCCTGTCCGGCAGTCGCAGCAAATAGGCCGGGTGGACCGTCAGCATTCCGACTGATCCGTCGTCCAGCGCCAGGGGCCGCCCCCTTTCCCTGGTCACCGCCGGCTCATGCAGAATTGAACGCCTCGGGAATCAGGGAGGCTGGAGCTCGGACTATCGCAGCAGATCCAGCAGCGACGTGCTGCGCAGCGAATTGATCACCTGCGCCGAGGCCTGGATCGCCACCTGCGCCATCTGCAGGTCGGTCACGGCCTGGGCCGGGTCATAGCCCGTCTTTTTCAGCATCATCTTGTCGAGCGCGATCTTCTGGGATTCGTGCGCTTCGAGGGCGGATTCGACGTGGTTCTGCACCAGACCATTCTTGGCGTTCTGGTTGGTCACGCCCTGATTGGCCTTGTCGAGTTGGGTCATCTGGGCGTTCAGGAAGGCCGTGACGCCCGCCCCCGGCTGGCCCGTCAGGGTGCCGACGCCCGTGGGCGTATAGGTCACGCCGTCGATGATCACCGGCGTGCCGTTCTGATAGGCCTGCATGTTGCGGAACACCTCGGTCAGGGGGCCGCCGATTTCGTCCGCGAGGAAGCCGGTCTCGACCATGGTGTTCTCGTCGATGCGCGACTTCTGCTTCAGGCTGTCGTTCGCAAAGGTCGAGGCGGTCGAGGGGGCGGCGGCCAGATCGGCCATGGTCTTGGCCGTCGCCGGCGCGACGTCGCCACGCCCGCCGGAGAACAGATAGGAGCCCTGATGCTCGGCGTTCAACCCGCCCTGGACGTTCTGGTAGTGCAGACCCAGTTCGGTCATCAGATTGGTGATGCTGCCGGCGGCCAGCCCATTGGCGATGGCCTCGCGGGCGCCCGTGCCGGCTTCGTAGATCCGGCCCATGGCCAGGTCCTGGGCGCTCAGTCGCGCCGCCGCGCTCTCGCCGGCGCCGATGAACCCTTCCAGCCGGGCCTGGGTCGAGGTCAGACTGGTCAGCTGTTCCGCGCCCCGGCCATAGCCGGCCATGTCGGTCGCGATCTTTTCGCTGCCCATCCGCTCCTGCGCCAATTCGGCGCGGCTCTGGGCCGTCATCAGATTCAGAAGGGCGGACTGATAGTTTCCGGCGGTGGCGACACGCGTCATTTCAGCATCCCGATCAGGGTGTCGTACATGTCCTTGCTCGCCTGGATCAGGCGGGCAGAGGCGTTATAGGCTTGCTGGAAGGTGGTCATATTGACCAGTTCCTCGTCCATGTTGACGCCTTCGGCCGAGGCGCGACGACTGTCGGCCTCCTGCGACAGGGCCGTCGCCGTCTCGCTGCGCGTCTTGGCCGCCGAGGCCTTGCCGCCGATGTCGCCGGCGAAGTCCGCCGCATAGGACGACAGGGTCTTGCTCCCGCCGCTGTTGCCGCCGGCGGAGGCGAAATTGACGTTCTTCTTGCCCGCGTCCGCCAGCAGAAGTCCGCCGCGACCGTCGTTCTTGCTCAAGGCCGGCGTTCCGGCGGCGGCCGACAGGTTCAACTGGGCCAGCGCCAGCTTGGCCGGGTCCTGCTGGATGTCGCCGCGGACGCTGTAGGCCCCCGCCCGCGTCGCGCCCGTACCGCCCAGACCGAACAGCTGCGACATGGAAACGCCGGACGGATCCTGGGTCGTGCCGTCCTTGACTACGCTCATGCTGGTGGCGCTGGCGTCATAGGCCTTGAAACTCAATGCGCCCGAGGCGTTCAGGCTGAAGGCGCCGAACCGCCCCACGCCCGCGACCGGATCGTTCAGCGCGGACAGCAGTTCGCCCATGGTCCCGGTCCCGGCGGGGACCGCCACCGTGACGTCCCGCAGTCTCGCGCCGGACTCGCTGCCGATGCGGAAGGTCAGACTCTCGCCCGCATCGAAGCCGTGCTGCGACGTCAGACTCAGACCGGTTTCATAGAAGGTCGGCGTCTTGGTGCTGACCAGGTCGTTCAGCCCGAACCAGTGCGAGAAGCCTCGACCGCCCTTGCTGCTCGGCGTCGTCGCATCGTCGGCGATGGCGATTCCGTTTCCGGCCTGGCCCTCGATCCGCAATTGTCCATTGGAGAAGCCGACCGTCGCCGTCCCCCCCAGTTGGGCGTTGACCGTCGCCAGGAAGGTCGTCGGATCGGCGGCCACCCCGTTGACCGTCATGGTCGCGCCGGAGAAGACGATCTCGGCCGAACCCTGGATCACGCCGGCGCTGTTCACCGTTGTGATCGTGGTCTTGCCGGTAAAGCCGGTCAGGGCGTTCGTCAGCGACTGGCCGGTGTTTCGTCCGGTCAGACTGGTCGGCGCGGGCACGGCGCTGTTGGCGTTGTGGGCCCGGTTCAGTTCGTCGGCCATCTTGGCCGTCAGTTCGCCCAGACGGGCGGCGGCGGCCGGGGCGTCGATGTCGCGCAGTTCGACCAGCCCGCGGATCTCGCCCGACGAGACCCCGTCCAGCAGCGGCCAGCGCGTGCCGTTCGGTTCGGTGATCATGATGTCGGAGAAGGCCGTCGTCGCGTCCACCGTCCCCGCCGCCTTGTACGACAGGGTCGCATTCCCTTCGCCGACCAGGGTCGTGCCCGTCCCGGTCCGCAAGGTCACGCCCCCATTGGCCCGGCCCTCCACCTTGACGTCCATATATTTGGACAGTTGGTCGATCAGCGTCTGTTGTGCGTTCTGTGCGCCCGTCACGTCCTGGTTGATGACCGTTCCGGCGGCGATCGTCTTGTTGAGCTTGGCGATCTGTTCCAGCAGCGGATTGATCGTCTCGACCGCATTCTGAAGCCGCCCGTCGGCTTCCTGGCGCGCCGCCTGGATCTGGGTGGCGATGCCTGCGGCCTCATTGAACAAGGCCTGGGTCTTGTAGATCGTGTCCTGGCGCGCGGCTGAAGAGGTGGGGCTTTCGCCGAGGGTCGCATAGCTGGCGAACAGCTTGTCTATGTCCGCGAAGAAACCGCCGTCGCCGCTGGGATCGCCGAACCGGGTCTGGATCTGGTCGTACAGTTCATACCGCACAGTCTCGCGCGCCGCGTCCGCATTGGCGCTCATCCCCGCAGCCTGCAGGAACCGATCGGTCGCCAGCCGAACCCGCGCGATATCGACGCCGGCGCCATAGCCCTGGGTTACGGCCGCCGTCTGATCGACGGTCTTGCGCACATAGCCCGGCGTATGGACGTTGGCGATATTGTCCGACGTCACGCGCAACTGGGCCTGGGCCGTCTGGAGGCCCGAGGTCGCGATATTCATGATCGACGTCAGCGACATGGACCGGCTCCCCTCGCCCCACCCGGCAAGCCCTGCCCTGCCATGCGCAGATCTTGCCCGGCCACGCGCCGCCGCCGCTCAACCAGAGCGTTGTTTTTAAACGACATCGCGGATCGCGCAGTCTTCATGGTCCGCCAGGTGCGCAAGCGTCGGGCCAACATGTCCGTCGCGACATGACGGAGGCCTGAGGACGTCGATTTCGATCCAGACGCGACGCCTTCCAAGCCGGGCAAAAAAGGGGCGAACGCACGGCAAGAAAGGCCCACGCCCGATGGTCGGCTTTCGGCAGGATCTGATTTTTCCCTTTTTGATCAATGAATATGCAACTGGCCCGCCCCTTGCGACGGGCTGTTGGAAGAACCAGGCGCAGCAGGCGCCGCCCAGCCCTGAAGGTCGCCTGCCTTTCATGCCGTCCGCATTCGCCATGTTCGCCTCCGCGCCTCCGGCCTCCGCCGGATCGGCCGCTGCTGCGCCGGGCGCCACGGACAGCGAGACCGCCAGCCTGTTCTCCTCGAACCTGGCCGACGCCATCCAGGGCGTAAAAGCAGACGCCGCAAAGGCCGAAGCTGCACATCGGACGCCGGGCCGCCTCTCGCTCCCGGTGATCTCCAGCCCGGAGATGGAAGCGGCCGAGACGTCCGACGCCTCTCCCACCCTGGCGGAAGCGGTGGACGTCGCACCTGACGCCTTGATCGCCGGTGAAGCGCCGACCTCAGACGCCGCCGCCGACACCGAACAGACGGATACGCCCGTCGCACCTTCCGACCTCGCGGCTGCGCCTCAACCTCCTCTCCCGCAGTCGGCTCCTGTGGCCGCCCCCATTGTTGCGCCGACCACAGCGTCCGAACCGTCGCTTGAAACAGCGGCTGCCGAGGACGCAAGCGTTGGCCAGACGACAGCGGCCCTTGAACAGGGCGCTGCGGCAGGCGTGACCGTTGAGCCCTCCGCTCAGCAGAACGCGACGGCCGCGACCGAAACCGCATTGGTCGAGGCAGGGCCTGCCCCACCGCCGATCCCGGACGTCCCCGGGCAGACCCCGATCAACGGCTCGGCAGAGACCTCCGCGCACGAACAGAGCCTCGCCCAGAATCACGAAACGGCTGCAGCGGCGCCCGTCGCCCCTGATGTCGACCAGACACTCGCCGCTCTGGCCGCGCAGCAAGTCCACGCCGCCGAGTCATCTCCGCCCGTCGCCGAAGACGCCATGACGACGAAGGCGCCTTTGCCGGAATCGGGGATGACGGAACAGGGCTCGGCTGGCGTGAAGAACGCCTCGCCCTCGGCCTCCGACAAATCGGCCGTGGCGGCCGACGCCTCTATCGTGAAGCCGGCCGAAAAGGCGGCGACAAAGCCGGTCTCAGAACCCGTTCAATCCGCCGGCGCCAGCGCCGCTTCTCCCAAAATCGAGACCGCCGCGCCGAAGATGGACGTGAAGGTCTCGATCCAGTCGGCCAACCTCGCGGCGCAGCCCGTCCAGACGGTCGCGGTAATCTCGAGCCTGGCGGTCGGCGAAGCGGTTCAGGCCATAGACGCCAAAGTCGAAGTCCCGACTGAACCGTCCGACACAGGGTCCGCGCCGGTCATCGCGACATCGCAACCGACTGAAAGCGCGCCCGCCAAGGCGGCGACGACGCCCGTGACGAACGCCGCCCAACCCAACCCGGCCTCGACCAAGGCCGCGCCCGCGCCCGCGCCCGCGCCCGCGCCCGCCGAGGCGAGCCAAGGTCAGAACGTGGCGCAACCCGCGCTCGGCGACCACATCGCCATGGCGGACGCAACGCCGCCCCCGGCCCAGAACGCCGCCTCGACCGAAGCCGCGCCGACCGGGACCGTTCCGGTCCTTGATGCGGCCATGACGTCGCTTGACCCGGCCACGCCTGTCGAAGGCGCCACGGAAGCCCGCGCGCTCGATGCGGCGACGACCACGACCCAGACGACCAGCGCCTCGTCCCTGTCGCGCGCCACCATCGAAACGACGGCCCATCTCGCCGCCCAGATCGCCCGCAAGCTTGAGGGACGCTCCACCCGCTTCGACATGGTGCTGACGCCAGAGGATCTGGGTCGGGTGGACGTAAGCCTGGAGATCGGCGCCGACGGCCGGCTCGCCGCACGCCTGGCCTTCGACAATCCGGCCGCCGCCGCCGAATTGCGCGGCCGCGCCGACGAACTGCGTCGCCAGCTTCAGGACGCCGGTTTCCAGCTCGCCAGCGACTCGCTCGACTTCACCCAACGCGACACCTCGTCCGGCGGCGGTTTCGACCGCCAGCAGCAGCAGCACCAGAGCCTGTTCGCACGCGGCGCGCGCCTGACCGCCCAGGCCGATCTTTCCATTGCGCCGCCCCAGGGCGCCTGGACCAACCATTCCCAGACGCGCGACCGCGTCGATGTGAGGGTCTGACCCCATGGCCACCGCCGTTTCCTCCGTCGACGCCTCCGGCCGCCTGAACAGCGGCACGACGATGCTGGCCTCGAACTTCGAGACCTTCCTGACCCTGCTGACCACGCAGATGAAGAACCAGGATCCGTTGTCGCCGCTCGATTCCAACGAGTTCACCGCCCAACTGACCCAGATGGCCGGTGTGGAGCAGCAACTGCTGACCAACGACCTGCTGACCAGCCTGGTCGCGGCTCAATCGGGCAATCTGAACAACGCCTCAGCCTATATCGGCAAGGAAGTGACGGCGGCCTGGTCGGCCACGACGCTGAAGGACGGCAAGGCGGCTTGGAACTACGAACTGGCGTCTGACGCCGCCGCCGCCACGCTGAAGGTCCTGGACAGCAAGGGCAAGGTCGTCTGGGAAGGTCCGGCGCCCGACAAGTCCCAAGGACTTCACTCCTTCACCTGGGACGGCAAGACGAGCGGCGGCGAAGTCCTGACGGAAGGCGTCTATACGCTGAAGGTCTCGGCGATGGACTCCAAGAACGCCAACGTCGCCAGCCAGGCTCTGACCCAGGGCCGGGTCAAGGGCGTCGAAATGTATAATGGCGAACCGTACCTGGTGGTCGGCGAGACCATACTCCCGCTCTCGACCGTGATCTCGCTGAACGAGATCGCCGACAAACCGAGCAACGACGATACGGAGAATCCGGACGTCCCGACCGAGGAGGCGGCCGCATGATGCGCTCCGCCGCCTTCCCGATGAATTCCATTCAAGGAGCGTCTTCATGAGCTTGAACAGCGCAATGCTGGCCGGCGTGTCCGGCCTGGCCGCCAACTCCGCCGCCCTGGCGGCGATCTCGCAGAACATCGCCAACGTCAACACCGTCGGCTACAAACGCTCGCAGGGCGAGTTCCAGACCCTGGTCAACAGCCAGACCCGCGCCGGCGGTTCCTATTCGGCGGGCGGCGTGATGGCCAATACCCGAGCCTTCGTCAGCCAGGAAGGCCAGCTCCAGCGCACGACCTCCAGCACGGATCTCGCCGTCAGTGGACAGGGCTTTTTCGTCACCACGACCCAGGCCGAAAACGTCGGCGCCACGGACACCCGCCTGTTCACCCGCGCCGGCGCCTTCCGCGTCGACAACCTGGGCTATCTGAAGAACAGCGCCGGCCTTTACCTGCAGGGCTGGCCGGTGGATTCCAACGGGGAGATCGCGACCGACCCGTCCGACCTGTCGCGCCTGCGCTCGGTGAATATCGGCTCGGTCGGCGGCACGGCCGAGCCGACCACCCGCGTCCAGATCAACGCCAACCTGCGCTCGACCCAGGCCGTATCCAGCCCCGCGGCTCCCACCAGCTACAACGGCGTCGAAGACGCTGCTGTTCCGCCAGTCAAGCACGACGTCACCGTCGGCTATAAACGAACCGGGGCCAATACGTTTGAAGTCACTTTGAAGTCAGGCATCACCAAGATCGTCGGCACGGCCACCTACGACGCGACCGGCGCCCTGACCGGCTTCGTTCCCAGCGCCGCTTCCAGCGCCAATGGATCGGCGACGGCGAACGCCACCACCCTGACCATCACCCCGACCAGCGGCACGCCGCCCGTCAACGGCACGCCCTATGCGATCGACTTCGCGGAAATCGGCATGGCGACGAACGGCGTCGCCCAGACCAAATACGACCCCTCCGTCAACTCCATGGCGATGTACAACGCCGACGACGACACGCCGGCTGGCGTCAAGCCGGACTTCAAGATGAACATCCCGGTGTCTGACTCCAAGGGCGGCCAGCGCAATCTTGAGATTCGTTTCCTGAAAAGCGCCGAACCGAACCAGTGGTATGCTGAAATCGTCTCGGCGCCGGCCGATGACGTCGTGACCGGCGCCCCCTACTCGAACGGCCAGATCAAGACCGGCCTGATCGCCTTCACACCCTCGGGCCGCCTCGATGTCGAGACCATGCAGAGCTGGCCCGCCGGCACGGGTCTGTTCGACGACCCGACCCAGGCGACCCTCTCCTTCCTGGAGTCAGACCCCAATAACACGATCGATCCCGCCGACCCGCTGGACAACGGCAAGGTCAAATGGGCCGACGGCCTGGGCATCGCCGCCCAGACGGTGATGCTGGACCTCAACACCTCCGCCGGCGGGCTCAGCCAGCTGAACACCGCGTCCGTGGTGCAGTCGACCGTCACCAACGGCACGGCCTTCGGCAATCTGAGCGAGATCACCATTGATGAAAGCGGCTTCGTCACCGCGATCTTCGACAACGGCGTCATGCGCCGCATCGCCCAGGTCGCCATCGCCACCTTCCCGAGCCCCGACAGCCTGAAAGAGGTGTCCGGCAACGCCTACGCCGTCAGCCTGGAGAGCGGCACCTTCAACCTGAAGGCGGCCGGAACCGGCGGCGCCGGCACGATCGCAGCCCAACAGCTGGAATCGTCCACCGTCGATCTGTCGGCCGAATTCACCGGCCTGATCACCACCCAGCGGGCCTATTCCGCCTCGTCAAAGATCATCACCACGGCGGACGAAATGCTCGCCGAACTGATCAACATCAAACGCTGATCGGCGAGTAAGTAAGCGTTAGTCTCAATGAATCGTCGTTCAAGCAAGGTTTACAAAATGGTTTGGGGAGGGACGGGTTTTATCAGTTCCTTCACCACGACCCTTAAACCGACCTTAGCGGGGGTGGCCTACATTCATGACACTACGGTGTTGGTGAAAGAGGCATAAGCCCATGTTGCAAGAGCGACGCCTGAATAGCAAAGGCGAACAATACGTGGTCGGACCGACTGGCACGCCCCTGACCCTGAACGATCTGCCGCCGTCCAATACGGATCGGTGGGTGATCCGCCGCAAGGCCGAGGTCGTCGCCGCCGTTCGCGGCGGTCTGCTGAGTCTTGACGACGCCCTGGCGAAGTACCGCCTGACGGCGGAAGAATTCCTCGCCTGGCAGAAGGCCATCGACAAATGGGGCATGCAGGGTCTGCGCACGACGCGGATCCAGAGCTACCGCTCCTAAGGGTCCCCCCCGAAGACGACGAGGGCCGCATCCGGCGACGGATGCGGCCCTTTTCGTTGGCCGGCCTCGAAATCGCGCGGGTTCCGCACTAAATGGCGGCCATGACCCTGGTCGAAGACATCTGCCCCGTTCCCGACATTCGCCGCACCGACATGGACGCGGCGGTCGAGAGCGCGCGGGCGGCGGTCGGCCTGCCGGTCGGGGCGCGCGTCGTCGCGGCCATGTCGGGCGGGGTGGACTCCACCGTCGTCGCCGCCCTGCTGCACAAGGCGGGCTATGACGTCGTCGGCGTCACGCTACAGCTTTACGACCACGGCGCGGCGCTGAAGAAGAAGGGCGCCTGCTGTGCGGGCCAGGACATTCACGACGCCCGTCTGGCCGCCGAGATGATCGGCATTCCCCACTATGTCCTGGACTACGAGAGCCGGTTCAAGGACGCTGTGATCGATCAGTTCGCCGACTCCTATCTGAAGGGCCAGACCCCGGTCCCCTGCATCCGCTGCAATCAGACGGTCAAGTTCCGCGACCTGCTGGACGTCGCCCGCGACCTGGGCGCCGAGGCCATGGCCACCGGCCACTATGTGCGCCGCGCTGCGGTCGGCAATCGCTCGCAGATGCGCAAGGCGATCGACCATTCGCGCGACCAGTCCTATTTCCTGTTCGCCACCACCCAGGACCAGCTCGACTATCTGCGCTTCCCCCTGGCCGATCTGGAAAAGCCTCAGGTGCGCGGCGTCGCCGCCGAACTGGGGCTGAAGATCGCGGCCAAGCCGGACAGCCAGGACATCTGTTTCGTCCCTTCCGGCGACTATCGCACCCTGATCGACCGTCTGCGTCCGCAGGGCCGCGAGGCCGGCGAGATCGTGCACATGGACGGCCGGGTGCTGGGAACCCACGCCGGCATCACCGACTACACCATCGGCCAGCGCCGGGGCCTGAACGTCGCCGTGGGCGAGCCCCTGTTCGTTGTCAAGCTGGAGCCCGAAACCCGCCGCGTGATCGTCGGCCCGCGCGAAGCCCTGCTGACCGCCAGCCTGACGCTGGAAGAGACCAACTGGCTGGGCGACGAAGCCACGATCCGTGAGGCCGCAGAAGCCGGCCTCCCCGTCCTGGCCCGCGTCCGCTCGACTCGCCAGCCCTCGCCCGCTCGTCTGACCCTGGTCGACGGCGACGTCCGCATCGTCTTCGATGAGGGCGAGGAAGGCGTCGCCCCCGGCCAGGCCTGCGCCCTGTACGATCCGGCCGACCCCGACCGCGTTCTGGGCGGCGGCTTCATCCGCGACACGACGGCGGTCGCGGTCTGAGCCTCAACGGGCGTCTCGCCCGCCCTCGCGCGGGCGATAGTCCAGCCGCACGCGGAACTCGCGCGTCCGCCAGGCCGTGCCGGCAGGGGGCCGGGGAAAGGGCTCTGCGGCCCTGATCTGGCTCAGGGTCGCGGCGTCCAGCGCCGCTCGACCGCTGCTCGACAAGATGCGCGCGTCGCTGACACGCCCCCGGCGATCCAGGGTGAAGGCCACCGTCACCAGGCCCGTGACGCCCCCGGGGTGCCGCTTGTGCGTCTCCACCCAGCGCAGAACCTGGGCGTAATAGTCGTCGACCTGGGCGCCCCCGTTGGCGCCGGACGTCGCCGCCGCGCCGCGCCCGGTCAGGCCCCGCCGCAGGTCCTGCGCCCCATCGGGTCCCGGTTCAGCTTCCGATCCGCCCTCCGCCTGAAACGAAACCAGCGGCTCCGAAACGGCGGACGTCAGGGCTATGGGCGTCTGAAGTGTTGGAAACAGGGTCTGCGACGGCCTGGGCGCCGGTCGGACGGGCGCGGTCTGGACCTCGGGTTCATGCGCCGCCTTGGGATGGTCGCCGCCTTTGGAGGCCGCCGCCTCTGTCGATCCATCGACACTGTCGAAGGCCGCGCGCGGCGACAGCGTCAGTTCGATCACCGGCGCCCCGCCCTGATCGGGCGTCGGCGGGTGAACAGACCCGACCGCCAGCATCGACAACAGACCCAATTGGACGACCGCAACGACCACCCCGGTCGCTGCCTTGGCGAGCGGAGATACATACTCAGGCGGCATGAGGGGCGCATAAGACCGGATTGCTGAGAACGCAACTGATAATGAGTTGCAATTCAATTTAGCCAGGCGTACCCCGCCTCCGCTCAGTGGGTTTGGGGATCATCACCATGCGTATCGCACTCGTTTCATCCGCCGGCGCAGCGGCTTTGCTGCTTGCAGGCGCTGCACAGGCTCAGACCGCCCAAGCGGGGGATGACGCCATCCCCACCGTCGTCGTCACAGACGAATCAAAAGCCTCCACCGCCTATAGTTTCGGTTCGGCCGTCGATTCCGGCACGACGGTCTTCAGCGGCGAGTCGGTCCTGGACCGCGCGCCCGGCTCGGGCGACGCCAATCAGTTGCTCAAGCTGGCGCCGACTGTCCAGTTCAGCGCCAACGAGGGCATGGCCGACGACGAGAGCCTTCAGGACCTCCGCCCCTCGCGCATTTCGATCGCCGGATCCAGCTATCTGGACAACCTCTTCGTCTTGGACGGCGTAGGCGTGAACTCGCGTCTCGACACCTTCAACACCAAAGCCCAGCACTATGGCGAAGTCGCCGGCGCGGCCTCCGCGCAGTCCATTTGGGTCGACTCCAGCCTGATCGGCGAGATCAAGCTGATCGATTCGAACATCCCGGCGGAATACGGCGGTTTCCTGGGCGGGGTGGTCGATATCAAGACCCGCGCCCCGGCCTATGCCTATGGGGCGACGGCCTATTATGGCTTCACCCAGACGGACATGGCCAGCTATCGAATGACCAACGCCGTGCGCGCCGAGTTGGAAGGCGTCTATCCTGATAAGCCGGGCTACGAAAAGTCGCGCTACGGCTTCACCATCGATCTGCCGGTAAATGATCGCCTGCGTCTGATGGGCGGCTACAGCTATTCCGACGCCACGGTCACCTACTACCGCGGCTCCGCCTATGGCGGCGGCCCTTTCGGCCAGACCAGCAAGAGCGAGAACTTCCTGCTGAAGGGCGAGTATGATCTGGCGACGGACCTGACGCTGGAAGGCCAGATCACCTGGAGCCCCTATGAGAGCATGAACGCCTCGGGCAACGGCATCGACAACCAGATGTACCAGCACGGCGGCGGCCTGGCCTCCAACCTGCGCCTGCGCGGTAAGCATGGAGCCGCCGACTGGAACGTCCAACTGACCTACGCCGACTCCGACAACGACCGCGACGCGCCCGCTGTGAATCTCAGCCTTCCGTCGTCCGTCGCCAACTGGTGCGACAGCAGCAACTGCACCATGGGCAGTTTCGGCGATCTGGAACAGTCACAGCAGGACTATGGCCTCAAGACCACGTGGTCACAGCCCTTGGCCGGCGGCAAGCTGATCGCAGGCTTCGACTTCACCCATACGACGGCGGAAAAGAACCGGCCTCAAGACAACTACGCCTACTCGCGCAGCACCGTCAGTTCAGCAGTCAGATGCCTTTACCCCGAAGAGGCGGCGGCTCTCACCTGCGTGCCCGGCTCCTATGCTCTGACCCAGTATTCTATCTACAGGGCCTACCAGACCCAGGTGGACCTGCAGACCTACAGCCTCTGGGGCAGTTACGACTTCGACTGGCGGGGTTTCGAGGTTCGGGCCGGTCTCCGCTACGGCCATGAGACCTTCCTCGGCAATCATGATGTCTCGCCGCGCCTGTCGATCGCCCATGACCTGCCGTGGTTCGGAATGACTGCAACGGTCGGTCTGAACCGCTATTACAGCCGCGGTTTCCTAGGTTACGCCCTGCGGGAAGACGCACCGGACAACTACATTTATCGCCGCACGCCCGTCAGAGGCGTCTACGGCGACTGGACCTTATACTCCCATACGTCCACCGCCCGGTATTCAGACTCCGACCTGAAGACGCCCTATTCCGACGAACTGACGGCGGCGGTGGCCGGCGGTCTGCTGGGCGGCGAGTATCGGGTCAAAGGCATACTGCGCGAAGGCAAGGATCAGTTCTCTCTGACCAAAACGACCGAGACTTATATCAGCGAAACCCTCGGCACGCGCTCCCGCACCGTCTCGACGGTCGATAACGACGGCTCATCCAGCTATCGCGGCCTGTCGGTCGAATGGATGCGAAAATTCGGCCGCCACACGATCTCGTTCAACAGCAACGTCTCCCACACCAAGACGTCGGCGATGGAGTACTATGACGAGCTCGAGGATACAGAGGCCGAGCTGGTCTATTACAAGGGCGAGGTCGTCTCCATGTGGAAGGCCCTGGCCGACAATCAACGCCCGGACTACGCCTCCCCCATCATCATCAACGCCGACTTGGGATCGACCTGGCTGAACGGCCGGATCCGCACCAACCTCAACGCCCGCTTCAAGGACGAATTCACCCAGGTCGAGGACACGGGCGAGAACATCACCGTCGATGGGTCGGCCTACGACGTCTACGGCGAAGTTCAGTACGACGCCTCCATCGACGCCAATCTGTCGCTTCAGGCCGAGATCGCCCGGACTCAATACGGCACGACGACCCTGGACCTGCGGGTTAACAACCTCTTCGACACGATCCGGAACAACAACTCGACCTCGACCAGCCAGCCCTACCAGCTGGGCCGCAACCTCTGGGTCTCGCTGAAATACAAGTACTGAAGACCTTGAAGCCCGCCCGCGACATCACCGCCCTCATCGTCGCCGTCCTCGCGCTCCATCTGGGCGTGGGGGCGGCGGTCTCGCGCGTCCAGACGCCGTCCAGCGACGGCGAGCTTCGGCTCGCCTACGCCGGCGGCCCCGAGACCTGGCCTCGCCCGCTCCTGCAAGAGGGCGCGACCTTCGCCGAGTTCGCGCCCCTGCCCCCGGCGCCCGAGCCGGCCGACAATCCGACCACGCCGGAAAAGGCCGCCCTGGGCCAGCGCCTGTTCGACGATCCGAAACTGTCGGCCTCGGGCCAGATCGCCTGCGCCTCCTGCCATGCGCGGGAGCTGGGTTTCGCCGACGGCCTCCGCACCTCCTTCGGTCATGACCGCCAAAGGGGACGGCGCAACGCCCCCTCGGTCGCGACCGCCGCCTGGGCGACCAGCCTGTTCTGGGACGGCCGGGTCACGACGCTGGAGGAGCAGAGCCTGCACCCCATCGTCGACGCCAGGGAGATGGCCGCCGACCTGCCGGCGGTCACGGCCCGCATCGCCGCCGACCCGTCCTACGCCGTCCCCTTCGCCCAGGCCTTCGGCTCGCCCCAGGTCACGACCGACCGGATCGCCAAGGCCCTGGCCGCCTTCCAGCGCACCCTGAAGCCC